>JAUWBI010000064.1 GCA_030601745.1 Phycisphaerae bacterium | reverse complement strand
CAATTTCGGAGCCGGGTATACCCGAGTCTTTCAAGATCCTCATCAAGGAGCTGCAGAGCCTCGGGCTCCAACTGACTGTTGAATCGAGAGAGGCCGAGCCCGTCAGCCTGGACGGGCACGAGGGAAAAGAGAGGCCGGCCTGACGCAGGGGCCGGAATCATCGCGGCGGGCAGCCAGGGAGTAGAGAGCGGATGGTAAACACTACGCGATTCGATCAGCTTCGGCTGGGACTTGCCTCCTCGGAGGAGATCCGGCGCTGGTCCCAGGGCGAGGTGCGCAAGCCCGAGACCATCAACTACCGTACTTATAGGCCGGAGAAGGACGGCTTGTTCTGTGAGCGAATCTTCGGGCCGGAGAGGGACTGGGAATGCGCTTGCGGCAAATATAAAGGCACCAAGTTCAAGGGGATAATTTGCGACCGTTGTGGAGTCAAGGTTACGCATAGTCGCGTCCGCCGCAAGCGAATGGGACATATCAATCTTGCAGCACCGGTAGTGCACATATGGTTTTACAAGGCCATACCAAATCGTCTTGGTACGCTTCTGGCAATGAAAAGTGCAGACCTGGAGAAAATAATTTATTTCCAGGACTATGTTGTTACCGACCCGGGCCAAAGCCCGTTGAAGCGGGGTCAACTGCTTAGCGAAGAAGAATACCGTGAGGCGTTGAACAAATACGGCAATGCCTTTAAGGCTTCAATGGGCGCCGAAGCCATCAAGGCACTCTTGCTAAATCTTGACGTGCATGCCTTGAGCAATGAGCTAAGACTGGCTATAACCAAGACCAACAGCAAGCAGAAGATCAAAGATATCACCAAACGTCTCAAGGCCGTTAACGAAGTTAAGAACAGCAGTAACAAGCCCGAGTGGATGGTGCTTGAAGTTGTTCCTGTTATCCCGCCTGATTTGCGTCCTCTGGTTCTTCTTGAAAGGGGCAATTTCGCAACGAGCGATTTGAATGACCTTTACCGGCGAATTATCAATCGTAACAACCGGTTGAAAAAATTGATGGACCTTAATGCCCCCGATGTGATTATACGTAATGAGAAAAGGATGCTTCAGCAGGCGGTCGATTCACTGCTTGACAACGGTCGCTGCCGCAGGCCGGTCCTCGGCAGTAATAATCGGCCTCTAAAGTCCCTGGCTGATATGATTAAGGGCAAGCAGGGCCGATTCCGTGAGAACCTGCTCGGCAAGCGTGTGGATTACTCAGCTCGTTCGGTAATTGTAGTAGGCCCTAATCTAAAACTATATCAATGCGGCCTGCCGAAGAAAATAGCGCTGGAGTTGTATCAGCCTTTCATTATTCGCAAACTTAAGCAACACGGCCTTGCCGATACGATTAAAAGCGCCAAGAGAATGATTGAGAGACGTGAAATGGGAGTCTGGGACGTCCTGGAAGAAGTGATTCATCAGCATCCTGTCTTGCTCAACCGTGCCCCTACCCTTCATCGAATGGGAGTTCAGGCCTTCGAGCCGGTCCTCGTCGAAGGCAATGCGATTATGCTTCACCCGTTGTCCTGTAAGGGATTCAATGCCGACTTTGACGGTGACCAGATGGCGGTGCATTTGCCGCTGAGTATTGAAGCCCAGGCCGAAACGCATATCTTAATGATGACCACCTCCAATATTTTTTCGCCGGCCAATGGCTCGCCAATGGTCGGACCATCTCAGGATATGGTAATGGGCAACTATTATTTGACCAATATCGAAGCGGAGAGGCCCGAACTAATTGGCGAGGGTATACCGGGTGCTGGACTGACCAAAGAAAAGCTTAGAGAGGAAATAGGGAAGGCGAATAGTAATTGTGCTAAGTGGGTCGAACGCAACCAACGGTGGCTTCGCGAGAAATATATGGCCGGACTTGAGTTTAAATGGGTTGCGTGCAAGGATTTAATGGGGGCTGAGTTGAAAAGCCTCGAAGACAGGCTGATGGTGGAATATCCCTGTCCCGATAAGTCTGAAAAGGATAACGAACATTTGCCACGCTTCAATACGGATCCGCCAAAAGGAGCCAGTCGCTCGAAAGGTGTTGAGGAATATAAAAGGACATGGGAAACGGAAGCAAGCCAGAAGGTGAAGGAACTTTTCGATGAATGCAAATTTAAGATAAGTCCTAAGGATAAAACGCCTTGGCTTACAGACCGGAGAGACGCCCCCAACGAACCTGGAGTTTACTTTTTCCGCGACAAGAGTACAAAGAAGGTTAATGATGGTTATGTCGGCTTGGCAACTTCGTTGAAGAATAGAATTGCCATGCACTACTCTGCGCCATTTGAGGCGGCTAAGCCAAAGAATTGTGGAGATAACCTTCTCAAAACATTTGCTGCTGAAGAGTTGTACAACTTGAATCAGGGTAAAACCATACGCCTGTTCCGAGACACTTTCGAGGCAATAATGGCCTACGAAATAGGCAAAATCGGTTTGCACGCAAGGATTAAGGTGCAGATTGAGAAGGGAAGAAAAGTTGTCACCGAAGATAGTCTGGCACCAAAGATTGGTGCCGGACGAGTAATTGAGACGACGGTGGGCAGATGCATATTCAACGATATACTCCCGACGGAGACTGGGATGCCGTTTTACAATATGATAATGTCTCAGAAGAAGTTGAGCCAGGTAATCAGTGACTGTTTCGAATTCGCAGGTTCAGCCGAAACGGTGGACCTGCTTGATAGAATAAAAGATTTGGGCTTCAAGTACGTTACACTTGGAGGTTTGAGCTTTGGCATTACGGACTTGAAAATACCGGCAAGGAAACCGGAGATTATCGAAGAGACAGAAAAAAAGGTCGGCAAAATCCGTAAGAACTACGATGCCGGCGTCTTGACCGAGGGCGAAAGGTATAATCAGGTTATTGATGCCTGGACGAATGCACGCGTGGAGGTTACCAACGAAATGATGCGCGGCCTTAAAGAGGATACTACGGAGGAAGGCAGGCCGTATCTGAACCCGATATATCTTATGACCGATTCCGGAGCAAGAGGCAGTGTCGACCAGATTCAGCAGCTTGCAGGGATGCGAGCGCTAATGGCTAAGCCCAGCGGCGAGATTATCGAAACACCGATTAAATCAAACTTCCGCGAGGGTATGACCGTTCTTGAGTACTTTAGCTCTACGCACGGCGCGCGTAAGGGACTGGCTGATACTGCCTTAAAGACAGCCAATTCCGGCTATCTTACACGCAAGCTTATCGATGTGGCCCAGAATGTAATTATCGTCGACCGCGACTGTGGAACCTTGCAGGGAATTACCAAAAGCACAGTCAGCAGAGGCGAGCAGGTCGATGTGCCGTTTTCTCAACTTATTATCGGCAGGACCGCCAGAGATAATATTCGTAACCCAATCACCAACGAAATGATTATTCGTGAGAACCAGGTTATTACCCCGGAGGCAGCAGCAGAGATTGGAGATTTGGGGCTTGATGCCATCAGAGTCAGGAGCTCGCTGACCTGTGACAGTCCGTTTGGTGTTTGTGCGAAGTGTTATGGCTGGGATATGAGTACCGGTGAATTGGTCGAGGAAGGTTCGGCAGTTGGCATTATTGCTGCACAGTCAATCGGTGAGCCCGGCACCCAGTTGACACTGCGTACGTTCCACACCGGCGGCGTCGCTTTAAGAGCTATTCTTGAGTCGGAGCAGTTTACCACACACGCAGGCATCGTTCAGTATCGCGATCTCAACGCCGTTAAAGAGCCCGCTGACTTTGTTGATAAGCGGGAAAAGCCTTTCGTAATTGGTAAGATCAAAATGAAGGAGAAGGACGAGACACCTGAAAGGCCGGTCAGGGCAGGTCGAATAGCTCTGAAAAGGAACGGCGAGATTGTGATTCTCGATGGCAAAGGGCGCGAGCTTGAGAAGTACAAGGTGCCATACGGTGCTCACATATTAAAAAACGATGGTGACAAGATTGAATCGGGCAAGCGCTTGTTCTGGTGGGACCCGCACCGCAGGCCAATTTTAGCGGAAAAACCCGGTCAAATTGCGTTTGTAGATATCGTGGAAGGCGAGACAATCGAAATTGAAGAAGAGCGAAAAGGCCAGCCCGGAAAGTCCGTCGTAATCGAGCATAAAGGCGATAAGCATCCGCAAATTATCATAGAAGATTCAGAAGGCAAAATACTCGACGTTCACTATCTGCCTGCACGAGCGAGAATAGAAGTTAAAGAAGGCGATGAGGTCCAGGCGGGCCAGTTGCTTGCTCATCAACCAAGAGCCACCGGCGGAACACAGGACATCACGGGCGGCCTGCCCAGAGTTACCGAAGTATTTGAAGCGCGCAAACCCAAAGAGCCTGCCGCAATGGCTGAGATATCGGGCCGCATCGAGCTGCGAAGTGATAAACGCAAGGGCAAAATGACGATTATAATTCGCTCCGAATCCGGGATGGAGAAAGAACATCACGTCCCGCGGGATAGGCACCTGAATGTTCACACCGGTGACGAAGTAGTTGCAGGAGACGCCTTGACGGACGGCCCATTGGTTCCGCACGATATTCTGCGAATCAAAGGCGAGGAAACATTGCAGAAATATTTAATTGCAGAGATTCAAAATGTCTATCGTTCGCAAAATGTCAATATCAACGACAAACACATTGAAATCATCAGTGCTCAAATGATGCGAAAGGTTAACATTGAATCTGTTGGTGACAGCTCGTTCTTGCCGGGTGAGGTCGCTGATAAATTCATATTCCGACAGGAGAATGAAAAATTGGCCAATAGTGTCAAGATTAGCAACGTCGGAGATGCCACTGATTTAGAAGAAGGCCAGGTTATCGGCAAGAAAGAGCTTGCAAATATCAACGAAAAGGTTGAAATGATTGGCGGTGCGCCCGCGAAGGGCAGAAAACCAAAAGCTGCAACTGCCAAGACATTGCTTCTGGGAATAACGAAGGCTTCGCTGTGGTCGGAGAGCTTTATCGCAGCAGCCAGCTTCCAGGAAACAACCAAGGTCTTGACTGAGGCCTCTTTAGCTGGTAAAATAGATAGACTCCACGGCTTGAAGGAGAATGTGATACTCGGCCATCTAATACCGGCCGGTACGGCTTTCAAACCACATTTGGAAATGAAGGTCAAGCACCTTGTAGAAGCTCCGCTGCCGAAGGAATTTGCAGAAGTCAAAGAAGCCGAAGATGCAGAAGCAAAAGCAGAAGCTGCCGTCAAGGAAGCTCTGGGAATCAGTTGAAAATCGAAAATCGAGATCGGAAGTGAATTATGCCTACTATAAACCAGTTGGTTAGACGTCCAAGAGCAAAGTCGAAGGGTCGAAAACGCATATCTGATATTAGCGGCTCGCCCCAGAAAAGAGGCGTGTGTCTGATTGTAAGGACTCAAACGCCCAAGAAGCCGAACTCCGCCTTACGAAAAGTCGCCCGTGTCCGGCTCACCAACGGCAAGGAAGTTACAGCTTACATACCAGGCATTGACCACAACCTCCAGGAGCACAGCACAGTTATAATTCGCGGAGGTCGCGTCAGGGACCTGCCGGGCGTTCGGTATCATATCGTCCGCGGCGTCCTTGACTGTGCCGGCGTGGCTAATCGCAAGCAGGGGAGAAGTAAATATGGTGCAAAAAAACAAAAGTAGCTTGAGGAAAAACAATGGCTAAAAAGTTTACAGCTTCAAGTCAACAATTAAAGCCTGACCCTACATATAATAACAAGCTGGTTTCGAAGTTTATTAACTGTTTGATGTGGGACGGTAAGAAAAGCGTTGCACAGCGTGTTTTTTATGATGCTATGGATGTTATATCCAAAAAGATGAAGGATGTTCAGCCGCTTGAGGTATTCGAGACAGCGGTTAATAACGTAAAACCACTCATCGAAGTTCGCAGCAAACGTGTTGGCGGAGCCAGTTATCAGGTGCCGATGCAGGTAAGCGCAAAACGACAGCAATCACTCGCTTTTCGTTGGATATTGGAATCGGGCAGAGGCAAGAAAGGAAAGCCTATGTGCCAGCGTCTGGCTTCTGAATTGATGGATGCTTATAATGGACACGGCGGTGCAATGACCACCCGCGAAAATATCCATAGAATGGCTGAGGCAAATAAGGCATTTGCCCACTTTGCCTGGTAATATTCGAGAGTTTTCGACTGCCACGGTGTCCGCCTGAGGCGGATAAAATGACCGTGGCAGTTTTTTTATTCCTGGATACTCGATACTCGTTGAGTATCAAGAAACAAGTATCGAATATCGAGAATCGAGTATGGAAAAATTACGCAATATCGGAATTATGGCCCATATCGACGCCGGTAAGACAACGGTAACCGAGCGCATTCTTTATTATACCGGCAAGACCTACAAAATGGGGGAGGTCCACGACGGCACCGCCGTTATGGACTTTATGGAAGAAGAGCAAAAAAGAGGCATTACTATTACTTCAGCCGCGACGAAATGTCCCTGGAAGAACTTTGAAATCAACCTTATCGATACACCGGGGCACATTGACTTTACCGCTGAGGTTGAACGGTCTCTCCGTGTTCTCGATGGTGCCGTAGCGGTATTTGATGGCAGCGAAGGTGTGCAGGCCCAGAGCGAGACCGTCTGGAGACAAGGGCAAAAATATGACTTGCCCTGTCTTTGCTTTGTAAACAAGATGGACAAAGTCGGTGCCGATTTCGAGATGACCGTTGAAAGTGTCCGTGATAAACTCCTTGCCAACCCGATTCTGTTGCAGATTCCTATCGGAGCGGAAGGCTCTTTTGCCGGTATAATAGACCTGGTTAAAATGCAGGCGGTTTTCTACAAGGCCGAGAAACTTGGGGCAACTTTTGAGGAGACTGAAATTCCCGCCGAATTACGACAAATTGCACAGCAGCAAAGAAACCGGATGATTGAGCTTGCAGCCGAATATGACAGCGAGCTGATGGACGCCTATGTCCACGACGGGCCAATCGATATTGAAATGATTAACAGGGCGATTAGAAAAGGAACTTTAAGCAGCAAGCTTCATCCGGTATTTGTTGGGTCGGCCTTAAAATATATTGGCGTGCAAAGACTGCTTGATGGCGTCGTGGCGTATTTGCCTTCCCCGTTGGACAAACCTGTTCTAATCGGGCACAAACCGACTGATAAAAATAAAAAAATATCGGTTAAATGCGACCGTAACGGCAGCCTGGTTGCACTTGCATTTAAGATTACCAGCGATGTGCACGGCGATTTGAACTTTCTAAGGATTTATCAGGGCACATTAAAGTCCGGCAGCAGAGTCTTAAACGCAAATCGCGACAAACGGGAAAATATTACCAGGATATTTGAGATGCACGCCCGCGAGCGAAAAATTTTAGACTCCGCCGGTGCCGGCGATATTGTCGCAGTTGTAGGGCTAAAACAAACTCTTACAGGCGATACAATTTGCGACCCCAAAAAACCTGTCCGCCTGCCGAGTATTACCTTCCCACAGACAGTTATTACTATGTCGATAGAACCAAGAACCGCGGCAGAAAAGGCAAAATTGTCGGAAGCCTTGGCCGTTTTAAGGCGTGAAGACCCGACTTTTGAATCCAAAGTAGATGCCGAAACAGGCCAGACAATCATCAGCGGAATGGGTGAGCTGCATTTGGAAATACTCCAGCACAAACTGGTAAAGAGGTTAGGAGTTGATGTCAGGGTTGGCAAGCCAAGGGTCGCCTACAAGGAGGCTATTACAAAATTGACGCAGGCGGAGGGTAAATTCATACGTCAAACGGGTGGTCATGGCCAATACGGCCACGTTGTTTTGATGGTTGAGCCGCTGTTGACGGAGGCGGGTCTCCCGAGCCGCGATATTGAATTTGAAAACAAGACTGTCGGCAATACTGTGCCGAGAGAGTATGTCCCTGCCGTAGAAAGGGGCGTCAGGGACGCTTTGGGCAGTGGTGTGTTGACCGGCTTCCCTGTTGTGGGAGTCAAAGTTACGCTAATTGACGGTTCATTCCATTCGGTGGATTCTTCAGACCTGGCTTTCGAGCAGGCTGCCGCAATTGCGGTAGAAAAGGCTCTCAGCGAGGCAGGCCCCATTTTGCTTGAGCCGGTAATGCGCCTTCAAGTAATAGTCCCGCAGGCTGCTTTCGGGGCAGTCCAGGGCAATTTGCTCGGAAAAAGGGGCTTAATCACAGATAGTCGCCTTCATGGAAATATGCGGGTAATTGATGCCAAGGTGCCCCTGGTGGAAATGTTTGGGTATTCCAGCGAAATTAGAAGTGCCACAGCCGGCCGGGGAACCTTCACTGTGGAGCCGTTAAGCTATGAGAAAGTCCCGGAGCAGCTTGCCAGGCAAATTATTCTTTAACTCAAACCTGACCGATTTGAAGCCAAATATTGACGTAAGTGCTGTTTTAATAAGAATATAGCAGAATTTGTCATTCCTGCGAAATCGAAGATCCAGCTTTAGACGGAGCAGGAATCTAAATCTCTTAGAACGCATTTCTGGTTCCTCTGAAAGCAAACTTCACCAGAACTGGTCAGTTTGAGAAAAATAGTGCTATTTTTTTATATTTGAGCCAGGATTTTTGTCGACATTTTGTTGACAGCGGTTGATTTGCGTGATATTTTACAGGTTTTTCAGCCGTAGCGAGCATTGTCACGGATGACTTTGCGTGAACCAGTTGGGCTGTGGCATATCCGTAATTTGGTGGTCAGGGATGGTTTATTAAGTACTCTGTTAAACTTAGGGGTACACCAGAGCCGGTATATGGCTTTGGAAGGGTCGCAGGGTTCCCGTTTTGCCGGCGCCCTCACTTTGCGATTTTTTGCAAAGTGGGAACCCGCAAAGTGAGGCCCCACAGATTGGTCCGAACCCGAATTCTTAAGGAAGGCGAACTTTGTAATTGATTATTGAATATTGACTATTGAAAAAGAAGTCGGGATTCGAAATCAATAGAAAATAGTAAATAGTCAATAATCAATAATCAATAAAAAGGCCTTTCCTGCCAAATCAAACAAGATAGATTTAGCGGATAATAGAAAAACTATAGGCTGAGAGTGGATTTTTTTGTTTTGTCTTTGGTTTATAAGTTGATATACTTCAGTATTTTATAGGTTTTAAGGGTTAGTTTGAAAAAAGTGCGTGCCTCGTCCTCTGCTTTTGCAGGGGTGAGCTTGTCCCTGCGAAAGCAGGCAGTGTAGAGGAAAGTTATGGCTGCTGAAACCGAAAGAATAAGGATTAGAATGGAGGCCTACGATCACAGGGCTCTTGATGCATCTGCTAAGGAGATAGTGGAGCACGCTCGAAAGACCAATGCCCGTGTCAGTGGGCCGGTGCCGTTGCCTACGCGTATCGAAAGATATACCGTTTTGCGAAGTCCTCACATCGATAAAAAATCGCGTGAGCAGTTTGAATTGAGGACTCATAAACGTCTGATTGATATTCACGAGGCCAACGCGCGAACGGTCGAAGTGTTGAATCGTTTGGTGGTGCCGGCCGGCGTCTTTGTAAAGATAAAAGCCTGACCGGTGATTCAGGCAGCGAGCGACGAGATACGAGAAAATGGCAATGTTATTGGGAAAAAAAGTTGGAATGACTCAGGCCTATGACGAATCAGGCAAGCTGCTGCCCGTTACGGTCATACAGGCCGGCCCTTGCGCCGTTATGCAGGTCAAGACGACCGAAACTGACGGCTACAATGCCATTCAGTTGGGTTATGATGATGTAAAGCCTTCGCGCAGAAAGAATTCACAAATCGGACATGCTCGCAAAGCCAATACGACACCGAAGAAATTTGTCAAGGAGATGCGACTGCCGGACGATGTCGAACCGGAGTACAAAGTCGGAGATACTATCACCGTCTCGGTCTTTGCCGAGGACAAATCTGTCGATGTTGTAGGCACCAGTAAAGGCAAAGGCTTCGCCGGGGTGATGAAGCGGCATGGCTTTAGCGGTTTCCCGGCCTCGCACGGCACGGAGCGAAAACACAGAGCACCTGGCTCAATATCGAGTTTCGCCAGCGATGCTGGACACGGTGGAAGCCCGAAAAAAGGCAAGAAAATGGCGGGGCATATGGGCAACTGCCGTGTTACAGCGAAAAGTCATAGGCTGGTAGCGATAGACGAAGAGAAAAATTTATTAGTCGTCAAAGGTTCTGTACCAGGCCCCGCCGGCGGCTATTGTCTCGTTCGTAGTGCCAAAAAGGCCTGAGTAATTTGAGAACAGAAATTTAAAAATGATTGATTTGGCTGTTTACAACAGAGATGGGCAGGAGGTCGACAGCTTAAAGGTCGACGAGGCGGCTTTGGGTGGCTCGGTTAGATATCCATTGCTCAAGCAGGCGATTGTTATGTATCAGGCCAATAAGCGTGTGGGAACAGCCGCAACCAAGGGCAGAAGTATGGTTGTCGGCTCAGGCAGAAAGCTCTTCAGGCAAAAAGGCACGGGATTTGCCCGGGTTGGCAACCGCAGAACCGGCAAACGTGTCGGCGGCGGCGTCACCTTTGCCAAGGTTGCCAGAGATTTCCGTAAACGTATGCCTAAAAAGCAGAGAAGATTGGCCAGAGACTCGGCAGTATTAGCAAAGCTTTTGAGTAACAACGTTGTGGTGGTTGACGAACTGAACTTTGAGAAGCCGCACACCGGTGATTTTGTAAGCGTTCTGAGTAATTTAAAGATTGAACGCAGTTGCCTCGTGACGATTAACTCCGTAGACGATAATCTTTACAAATCAGCTAAAAATATTCCGAAAGTAGCTGTTATGCCTGTAGCTGAATTGAACGCCGGCGCCATTTGCAGCCACCGCAAAATGCTGTTCACGAAGGAGGCGCTTTTGTCTCTTTTGAATAGAGACCGGGCAGGTGATAATTAACAGGTATTGGTGTGGACGACTATAATATAATAATTCGGCCTTTGATTACAGAGCAGGGAATGCACTTTGCGAATACAAAAGGTGCGTATTCCTTTGAGGTGAATAAAAAAGCTAATAAAATCCAGATAAAAAATGCTGTGGAAAAAATATACAGTGTTAAGGTGCGCAAAGTTAAAACCGCTAACCGAAAGGGCAAACATCGCCGCAGAGGTAGAACTGTTGGTTCCAAGCCAAGCTGGAAAAAAGCTGTTGTGTTTCTGGAGCCGGATTTTCATATAGATTTGTTCTAAGCGAAATACGATATACGCAATACGAGATACGAGTAAAATGGGTATTCGAGTTTATAAGCCAACAAGTCCCGGACGCAGGAACAGCTCAGTAAATGATTATGCCGAGCTGACTACGAGCAGGCCCGAGAAGTCGCTCTGCAGGCGGATAAAGAAGACCGGCGGAAGAAATCATCACGGCGTCACTACCACTCGGTTCAGAGGCGGCGGGGCAAGAAAAATTTACCGTATTATCGATTTTAAACGTAATAAAGACGGTGTCCTCGCAAAGGTGGCGACGATTGAGTACGACCCTAACAGAAATTGTTTTATATCCCTGCTGCACTACGCCGACGGCGAAAAAAGATATATATTAACGCCGCTGGGTATAAAGGCCGGAGACCGGCTGGAAAGTGGCGCCTCTTGTGAACCTAAGATTGGGAATGCGATGCCGCTGGAGGCGATTCCTGCAGGTCTGGAGATTCATAATATCGAAATGACGGCCGGCCAGGGCGGAAAGCTGGTTAGAGGCGCCGGCAGCGCTGCAAAAATTGTGGCCAAAGAAGGTAATTGGGTCACCATCATTTTGCCAAGTGGTGAAATGCGGATGCTTCGCAAGGAATGCCGGGCGACAATTGGCCGGCTGAGCAACCCGGACCACCAAAATATACGGATCGGTAAGGCCGGGCGAAAACGCCATATGGGTCGCAGACCACACGTAAGAGGCGTGGCAATGAACCCTGTTGCTCACCCATTAGGTGGTGGAGAGGGCCATCGAGCCGGCGGGCGGGATCCCTGTTCGCCTACGGGCGTACTGGCAAAAGGTGGAAAGACAAGAAATCCACGGAATCCGAGTAATAAGAGAATAATTAGAAGACGCAAAAATAAAAGACAGGGACAGTTGGTTCTGTAGAACCGAAATACGTATCTCCTGAAGCGAGATACGAAATACGAGATACGAAATATGGGAAGATCTCTTAAAAAGGGGCCGTATGTTGATGAGAAGTTGTTTATCAAGGTCAACAGGCAAATTGGTGACGGCTCTCGTGAGCCGATAAAAACCTGGGCAAGAAGATGCACGATAGTTCCCGAATTCGTGGGCTTTACCTTTATGGTCCACAACGGCAAAATATTTCATAAGGTTTTTGTTACCGAGGATATGGTGGGACATAAGTTGGGCGAATTTTCACCCACACGGACTTTTAAAGGGCATTCAAGCAAGAAAATAAGATAGCAGAGATACGAAAGATAAATACGAAATACGAAATTCGAAGCACGAAAAGGTTCCCATTTTGCGACGTATTGCAAAATGGGGTCCCAAACAATATCAAAACTCGAATGTCCAGATGACCAAGTTGTTTGGAATTTTGAATTTTTGTCATTTGAATTTGTTTCGGATTTCGATATTCGAGTTTCGGATTTATATGAGATTATGTTAAGTGCTAATAAGTTAAAAGAGCTTTGCCAGCAGCGACAGATGGACGTGGAGCAGTTAGCCGGCCAGCTTGTCAGAGGCGGGCTCAACAGGCAGGAAGCAGCAGCGGCTGTTAAAAACTGGCAAAAAGGCCTTTTTAAACCCGAACCGCGTGCAGAGGATATTCGCCGCCTGGCGACCGCCTTCTCTGCTGAGGTAAATGATTTGGTTGACTGGCGTTCGTCTTATCGCTTTGCCCCGCTTTCAGCCCGCAAGGCAAGATTGGTTACGCAGTTGATAGTCGGCCGAAGCGTCCAGGACGCAATGGATATCTTGAAGTTCACGAGAAAACGTGCGGCAGCGATGATTGACAAGGTTCTAAAAAGTGCCGTTGCAGATGCCGATGAGCAACAGGCCGACGTTGATAATCTCTACGTCAGCAGCGCCCGTGTTGATGATGCAGGAGTCCGCATCGGCACAAAAAGATGGATACCGAAAGACAGAGGCAGAGCGCATCCTATTAGCAAAAAGGCCTGTCACATTCATATAACGGTGACACAGGCGTAAGAAAAAAAGGAAAAAGTAACTACGCAATACGATATACGCAATACGTAATACGAGATACGGGATTATGGGTCAGAAAGTATCACCAATAGGTTTTAGAACAGGAATAACGCTTGGATGGCAGAGCACCTGGTTTGCTCCCAAGGCTAATTACGGCGTTTTTCTCGTCGAGGACCAGAAAATCCGTCAGTATGTTGACAGGAAATTTAACCGGCATATGCCCAAAGGTGCGGTGGCAAAGGTTGAAGTAATCCGAACACGCAACGAAGTGAAAGTAACACTGCACAGCGCTCGGCCCGGCGTGGTCATTGGCCCAAGAGGTGGTGAAGTCGATAGGTTGCGAGAAGAGCTTGAAGAGATGACAGGCCGAAAGGTGGCCGTCAATGTTATCGAAATAAAAGAGCCTGACCTGAATGCTACTTTGGTGGCCGAATCAATTGCCGAACAGCTAAGTAAGCGGGCCTCATTTAGGCGTACAATGAAGCAGTATTGCGAATTGGCGATGAACGCCGGCGCCAAAGGAGTTAAGATTATCTGTGCCGGACGGCTGGCAGGAGCCGAGATGGCACGCAAGGAAACACAAAAGCTCGGTAGTATCCCGCTGCATACCCTGGATGCCAATGTAGATTACGCTGTAGCAACTTCAAGAACAACGTACGGGGCGATTGGTATTAAAGTTTGGATTTATAAAGGCAAATTCGGCGAGGAGGTTGAGCCAATCTCTCGTCGTCGACCTCGCCCGCCGAGGCGTATTGGCCCAATGCAGAGGCGTGGCAGGTCTAAATCTGTGCCGGTGCAACAGGGCAAAAGCACCGCCGAAGCCGATGCGGCTGCTCCGCCGGCAAAAACTGATACCACAGGACAAGAAAGTGCAGAGGGAAGTTGAAGGTCGCCTTTTTTCGAAGAAGGTGCTCCCTTAAGTGTAGGTTTTGTAAAGGTCTGAAAAAATGGTAATGATGCCGAAAAGAGTTAAGCATCGTAAGAGCCAGCGCGGCAAAATGAAGGGTAATGCTTCGAGAAGCAATTTTGTAGCGTTTGGTGAATACGGCTTGCAGGCGTTGGAAACCAGCTGGATAACCGCCAGGAACATTGAAGCCGGCCGGGTTGCAGCAACTCATTTCTTGCATCGTGAAGGCAAAGTCTATCTTAGGATATTTCCGCACAAACCGGTAAGTGCCAAGCCATTGGAAACACGAATGGGCAAAGGCAAGGGTGAGCCGGAATTTTGGGTCGCCAGGGTCAGGCCCGGCCAGGTTATGTTTGAGATCGGCGGAGTAACTGAGGACGTGGCAAAGCAGGCATTGGTCAGAGTCGCTCATAAAATGCCGATTAGGTGCAGGTTCGTTAAACGAAGACATTTATTGTAGGGTTCCCATTTTGCGACTTATTGCAAAATGGGGCCCCTGTAGAAGGGCAACTTGAGATGAAAGCGCAGCATTATCGCGAGATGAGCCCGGATGAGCTCGAGAGCAAACTGGAAGAGCTCCAGAGGCATTTGTTTGATTTGCACGCGCAAGCGGTTACGGAAAAACTGGAGAATTCCAAAGCCATAACTAATGTCAAGCGTGATATCGCCAGGATTAAGACTGTAATGCGTGAAAATAGTAAAAATTAACCGCAGAGAACGCCGAGAGCGCAGAGAAAAAAGTAAAATTAAAAATCTCTGCGTGCTTTGCAGTCTCTGCGGTGAAAAATCGGAAATCGAAGATGCAGGATCGAAAATTAAAAACTTTAACTGGCGTGGTAATAAGCAGCAGTGGTGACAAAAGCATCAAAGTTGCCATTGACTTCAAGGTCAGGCATCCAAAATACGGCAAATACGTGAAGCGTAGAACAACGCTCGGCGTCCACGACGAGCACGGACAGGGCAGCGTGGGCGACGTCGTTGAAGTTGCTAAATGCAGACCTCATAGCAAAACCAAGAGTTGGCGCCTTGTGAGAGTTGTAGAAAAGGCAGTTCAGATTGAATCGTAAGGCGAAATACGGGATGCGAGAATAGTAAGGTGATTCAGCAGGAAACAATGTTGGATATAGCCGACAACTCAGGTGTCAAGTCGGCATTGTGCATTAAGGTTCTCGGAAGAGGTGGGGCCCGCGGTAGAAAAACCCGCCCCGTCGCTGGGGTGGGAGACGTGGTCTGTGTGGCTATAAAAAAGTCGCTGCCGACCTGCCAGTTGGATGACAAGAAAGTCCATAAATGCGTTATTATTCGCACTAAAAGTCCTGTGAAACGCCCTGATGGCAGCTATGTAAGGTTCGATAGCAATGCCGCAGTGATGATTGATAACGAAGGTAATCCGATAGGAACGAGAATTTTCGGTGCGGTTGCTCGCGAGCTTCGTGAAAAAAACTATATGAAAATTATCTCTCTGGCAAGCGAGGTAGTATAGAAAGTGCAAAATGCAAAAATCAAAATGCAAAATGACAAACGAAAAATTGAAAAGGAGAGATTGCTTCGGGCGTTTCGCTCCCTCGCAATCACTTTTTGCATTTTGATATGTAATTTTGATATTTGATTTTTGATATTTGATTTGAAAATGGCTCTACATATAAAAAAAGGCGATATGGTGGAGATTATAGCTGGTGACCATAAAGGTGCTACCGGTAGAGTGCTGCGTGTCATACCTGAAAAGAATAAAGTAGTGGTTCAGGGTCACAATATAGCAAAAAAGCATGTTCGACCTTCACGCAGAAATCCCCAGGGAGGCCGGATTAGTGTTGAACAGCCAATCCATATAAGTAATGTTTTGCCGATAAATCCGAAAAGCTCAACAGGTAGTAGAGTTCATTATCAGGAGCACGAGGATGGCAGTAAAAGACGAGTTGCTGCTGACGGCACCGAAATTGGCATTGTTAGAAAGGCAGGAAAAAGCTAAAAAACTATTTATTGATAGCTAAGAACCGACGATTTTGTATTTTACCTTGAAAACAGGTATTTGATGGCACGGTTAAAAGATTTATATAAGTCCAGGATAGTTCCGGAATTGGCCAGCGAGTTTAACTACAAGAATCCTATGGCTGTACCGCGGATGGAAAAGGTCATTATCTCTATGGGTGTGGGCAGAGCGGCGCAGGACAAGAAATTTCTGGAATCAGCTAAAAAGGACCTGACGAGGATTACCGGCCAGATGCCGGTCGTCTGTAAAGCCAAAAAAAGCGTCTCGAATTTTAAAGTTCGCGAGGGCAATGAAACCGGTTTGAAAGTTACTGTTCGCGGCGTGCGAATGTATGAATTTATGGACAGACTCATTAATCTTGCAATCCCGCGGGTGAGAGACTTTCGAGGTCTTAACCCAAACAGTTTTGACGGAAGAGGCAATTATTCGATGGGCCTGTCCGAGCAGAGTGTTTTTCCGGAAATCAATCCGGCACAGATGGAGTTTCAGCAGGGCATGAACATAACCCTGGTAACGACAGCAAATACTGATGAAGAAGCAAAGAAAATGCTGTCGCTTTTTGGTATGCCGTTCAAGAGGCCAGAGACGCAGGAGTGATATTTAACGGTTGCCGGCTGGAGGCAGACGATTATTTTGGAGCGTGTGGATGTCAACTAAAGCGCTGGAGAATAAGGCGGAAAAGAAACAAAAATTTCGCGTTAGACAATATACGCGCTGCCAGCTTTGTGGAAGAGCCAGGGCTGTTTATCGCAAGTTCAAAATTTGCCGGATTTGCTTTAGAACCTTAGCTAACGAAGGAAAAATACCGGGAGTAAGAAAAGCCAGTTGGTAAACTCGTATCTCGTTCGAGATACGAATTGGAGCCTGATTTATGAGTTTGAGCGACCCAATAGCTGATATGCTGACGAGAATTCGCAACGCTGTGCGAATAAATGAAGATGAAGTTAATATTAAGGCGTCGAATATTTGCGAAGGCATAGCGGCTGTTTTAAAGAAGGAGGGTTACATCGAAGATTTCGACCGAATCGACGACGGCAAGCAGGGAATACTGAGGGTTACTCTAAAGTATGACCGGGACGGTCAATCTGTTATTAACGAAATAACGAGGATAAGCAAACCCGGCCGCAGAATCTATTTATCTGTTGACAAACTACCGCACGTTTTGGGCGGTATGGGTATAGCAATCGTTTCAACGAGTAAAGGTGTAATGAGTGATAGAAGCTGCCGCGAGGCCAATGTCAGCGGCGAGATACTTTGTACGGTGAGCTAATGAGTCGTATCGGGAAAAAACCAATTATTATCCCTCAGGCGGTAAAGGTCGAGCAGCAAGGCCTGTGTATCAAAGTTTCAGGGCCGCTCGGCACCATGCAGATGGACTGTCACCCGCGAATAAAGGTAAAAATTGACAGTTCCGCAGCGAAAATATTGGTTGAAAATGAGCATCCTGAAATCCGCGAGGGCAGGCAGTTACACGGCACAATGCGCGCCTTGATTGCCAATATGGTTACCGGTGTCAGTAAAGGTTTTGAAAAGAAAATGGAATTATACGGCACCGGATATAGTGTTAAAGAGCGGGGCGGAAAACTGATTTTTCAGGTCGGCTTTTGCCATCCGGTAGAACGGGTAATACCAAAGGGTATAAGGGTAAACATCGATGTCGATGCAACCAGAGGCAATGAGGTTCCCGCCAGGTTCACGGTTTTGGGAATAGACAAGTGCCTCCTGGGACAGTTTGCTGCCGAGATACGAAAAATAAGGCCGCCGGAACCATATAAAGGAAAAGGTATCCGTTATGCCGACGAATATGTACGACGCAAGGTCGGCAAAGCATTTACTTCGGGAGCAGCCTGAGAATTGACGATTGACAATTGAATATTGACTATTGAAAAAGGAGTCGGAATTCGAAATCAGTAGTAAAGTGCAGTTGGGATTTGGTTTTTATGAGAATCGACAGGATAAAAAGAGCAGCACTGAGGCGTAAATATCACGTGCGAAAAAAGGTCTTTGGAACGCCAAACAGACCACGACTGTCGGTATTTCGTTCGAACAGGCATATTTACGCTCAGATTATAGATGATGCCGCCGGGGCGACACTTGTTTCCGCAAGCACAAGGGCAAAAGGCCTGCGAGACCAATTGCCCAATACCGCTGACAAAAAAGCTGCTCAAATCGTAGGTGAAGCGGTCGCAAAGCAGGCTCTCGGCGTCGGTATTAAGTGCGTTTGCTTTGATAGAAACCGCTATAAGTTTCACGGCAGAGTTAGGGCTCTTGCTGAAGCGGCAAGAAAGACTGGGCTGTTTTTTTAAAAAAAGCGACAGAGTTTGGAGGAAAAATTGGCAGCAGAACCGGTTAAACCAGTTAGAAGTAAGACCTCAGAGGGAAGTGTCGCACCGTTGGCGCGAACTTCTAACGGGGTTGAACTGTCTGACCAGGAAGAACGGCCGTTGGAAGATACGGTCGTAAAAATATTTCGCTGTTCTAAGGTCGTCAAGGGAGGCCGCCGCTTCAGCTTTGCGGCATTGGTTGTAATTGGTGACCGTGAAGGCACGGTGGGTATTGGTTATGGTAAGGCCAAGGAAGTCCCACTGGCGGTTGAGAAAGCCATGAAAGACGCAAAAAAAACTTTGCACAAAATAGCTTTGGTCGGTCGAACGATTCCATACCAGGTCAACGGCAAATACAGAGCTACGAAGATAACATTGGTCCCGGCCAGCCCCGGCACCGGAGTTATCGCCGGCTCCAGCGCTCGAGCAGTACTCGAATTATCCGGCGTGCAGGATGTCCTGACAAAGGTTTACGGAAGCTGCTCTGCTAAAAATGTTGTCAAAGCTACGTTGGATGGGTTGTTGAGATTACGCAGCAAAGAAGCGGTTGAATCTCTTCGCGGCGTAGAAGTTGAAGCGATGAAAAGGTGGTGATAATTTAATGTTGAATTATGAAATAACTTCTATCGCAGGTAAACATAAAGCTCGGCGGCGCGTTGGTAGAGGCACCGGCACCGGCCGAGGCAAAACCTGTGGTCGAGGCCACAAAGGTAGTGCCAGCAGGGCCGGCTCGACTTCCGTGTCGCTTTATGAAGGTGGCCAGATGCCTTTATTTCGCAGACTGCCAAAACGCGGCTTTAGTAATTATAAGTTCGCAACACGATACCAAATTGTTAACGTATCACAATTGGAAAGATTTGACGAAGGTGCTGCCGTTGGTGTAGAACAATTATCTGATGCAGGACTGATTCTCAGCCTGAAAAGTAAAGTTAAGATTCTTGGTAATGGCGAACTGACAAGGAAGTTGGAGGTGGCAGCGCATAAATTTAGTAAAACCGCAGAGCAGAAGATTATAGGCTGCGGTGGCACGGCAAAAGTGATAAAATAGCCGATTTAATTATTGTAAAGTGAAACACTATCGGAAAATATAGAAATGCTTGGAACAGTATTTAACGTATTTAGAATCCAGGACCTGCGCAACAAGATTCTTTTTACTGTGGCGCTGCTGATAATATACAGGGTTGGTTTCCATATCCCCATTCCCTATTTTAACCATAAGGAGATAGCTAAAACCCTTGAGGGTCGACAAGCCGAGGGCCAAACAGATACTCCAATTGGTAGAGCTGTTGAAATGATGCAAATGTTCAGCGGTGGAACTCTGAGTAGAAGCAGCTTGTTTGGCCTGGGAATTATGCCCTATATTACCGCATCGATTATCCTTATGCTGCTGGGCGAGGTCATTCCCGCTTTGAAGAAGTTACGACAGGAAGGCCAGACCGGCCATAAAAAGATACAGGAGTACACACGCTACTTGACGGTACTGATATGTATTATTCAGTCTATGATGGCTATTAAGTATCTCAGTGCCGTCGTGCCGGGGGCATTCGATGCCGATGTGTACTACCATGCCCTGATAATGGGGATTGTTGGTATGACGGCCGGAACTGTCTTCTTGATGTGGCTCGGTGAGCAAATAGATGAATACGGCATAGGCAATGGAATCAGTTTGATAATTATGGCTGGCATTCTATCTCGAATGCCCTGGGCAATTAAGATGCTCGCCGACAATGTCGACTTAAGAATCGTCAGAGGACCGGGGAAAATAGGCCCGGCACAGATATTGTTCCTGATAGCAGCGTTCGTATTCGTTGTTGCCGGTGCGATACTGATAACGCAGGGACAGCGCCGAATACCGATTCAACAGGCAAAACAGATGCGGGGTCGGAGGATTTATGGCGGCCAGAGACATTATTTGCCACTTCGTGTCAATCACGGCGGAGTGATGCCGATAATCTTCGCATCGGCTTTTATGATGTTCCCGCCGGTGATAATTAGCCAGTTGAGAAGCATAGAGAGGTTCAGCGGTTCAGGCTTTCTTATGGATTTGGAGAATGCCTTGACACCCGGTCGTGCTTATACATACAACGTTTTGTATATGTTATTGATATTTCTGTTCGCTTATTTCTGGACAACGGTGCAGTTCCAGCCGAAGGAAATGGC
>JAUWBI010000055.1 GCA_030601745.1 Phycisphaerae bacterium | reverse complement strand
CGTCGCTGAGAATGGGGCCTTTTTGCCGCAGGCAGTTTTGTGTGCCGTCGTTTTTATGATGAGCACGAATAGGAGTGTGGGCAGCCAACCTGAAGTAAAATCCCGCCGCATTTTTTACTCCTCGGCCCCTCAATTTCCAGCGAAGGGGCCTGCGGGTAAAAAATGCTGAACCAGACAGCAGAGAAACAAATGATGATAAGGCAAAAAAAAGCGTTGACCGGCTCCGGTTCATAGGATTACGCGGATTAACCCAGCCCCTCGGAGGGGTGGGGTTAACGCAGATGTTTAATAATTTTTTATCTTTCAGCGGAATCAGCGTCAAAAACAAATAACAGCGGCATCAGTGTCTAAAATACAAAAGCCACGAATATAACTTTTTGCGACTTTTGAGCTTCTTTGCGGCGAAATAATTACTTCTCCTTTTTGCCTTGAACCGGAAGAAGAAGTTGTTATAATGGTGATGTATTCATTTTTAGGGTTTTTTAGGAGGAAAAAGAAAATGAAAAATTTGCTTCTCGCATTTAGTTTGCTGGTTTTAGTCATTCCCTGTAAAGCGGAAACAATCATAGTTAACCCCAACGGTTCTGCGGATTTTAACAATATCCAGGATGCGATTTTCCACGCTTGGCACGGTGATACTGTTATTGTCAGGCCGGGAGTTTACGAGGAAGAGATCAACTTCTTGGGTAAGGCGATAACGGTGCGAGGTACAGATGGAGCAGCGGTGATAGATGGCGAGGGAGATTTCGCGGTCTCGTTTTACTACGGCGAAGGCCCTGATAGTGTCCTGAAAAATTTTATCATAAGAAATAGTTACATAGGAATCTTTATTGCTGGTAGTTCCCCGACGATGAGCAATATAACAGTAGTAGATAATAGATATGGTATTAAGGCGTATGCCGGGGCAGAGCCGGATATCAGCAGCAGTATTTTCTGGAATAATGTAGAAGGTGATATCTTTCAATGCCAAGCACGCTATAGCTGCATTGAAGAGGGGAATGAAGGTGAAGGTAATATCGACGCTGACCCTCTGTTTACTGATGCCAACAATGGGGACTATCACCTGCTTTCCGAAAGAGGCCGGTATCTGCCGATGTATGACCTATGGGTCCTTGACGAAGTGAGCAGTCCGTGTATTGATGGTGGCGACCCTATGGTGGACCCAGTGGAAGAGCGGAAGCCTAACGGTGATATGCTTAATATGGGTGCGTATGGTGGGACGGCTTACGCGAGTTTGAGCGAATGGCAGATGAAGGGTGATCTTAACCGTGATAGCTCGGTGAATATGATAGATTTTTCGATTTTCGCTGAGTACTGGCTTCAGACATCTTTGCGTGCTCGCGAAATAGACAACCGAATGGCATGTGGCGCTAATTTACGAGCGATTGGAAGGGCAATGCAGCTGTATGCTAATGATTATGAAGATCACTACCCCACACCTGACAGCTGGTGTGATTTGCTCATGCAATACGCTGGTTTGAGTCAAGACCAGTTTGTGTGCCCGTCAGCAGAAGGAGGGCCGAGTCATTACGCGATTAACCCTAATGCCAATTACTGGTCGCACCCTGATATGGTGCTGGTATTTGAGACTACTGGAGGGTGGAACCAGTTCGGCGGGCCGGAGCTGTTGGCTCCTGAAAACCATCAAGGGGATGGATGCAATATATTGTTTAATGATACGCACGTGGAATTCGTGGAGACCGAGCGGTTTGGCGAGTTGAGATGGGAATAGAAGATACGCAGACTTCCTGAAGGAAATTAGTTTCGCTTACCATACGTCATCACCGACAGCTTTGCCCAATCTAATTCTTGCCAAATTTGCTTTTTTCGGTTATAATAACAGCTAATGGAATTTGGCTGAGATTGAGAAGAAAAGCCGAAAAGGGACGAACAGGTGTTTTAGGAAAGACGTAATAACGACGATAATGTCATATATGGGAAAAAAACGTTAGTTTTGAGGAAAAAATATGGAAACAAATGAAGATAAGACACAAGAGAACGAGAGCTGCTCTGATTCATCAGCCTCGGGCGGCGAGTGCTGCGCGTCCGGTTCCAGCGGCTGGAAAAACTGGAAAACAGCGGTATTTGTCCTTGTAATATTAGCTGCCGGTGCGGTGGCGGCCCACTCGCTGATGACAAACGGAAGCAGATTACCCTGCGCCGGAAATTCTTCCGGTGCCTGTCCATTCAGCAAGGCCTGTGTGCTCAACAAAGCCAGTGTACTCGACGAGGCCGAGCCCAACGAGGTAACATTAGATAACAAGGCAAATAACCCCTCTTCAGGTTGCCCTAAAGCAGCGGTACCAGGCTGCTGCCCGAAAGCAGCGATTCCAGGCTGCTGCCCGAAAGCAGCGATTCCAGGCTGCTGCCCGAAAGCAGCGATTCCAGGCTGCTGCCCGAAAGCAGCGGTACCAGGCTGCTGCCCTAAAGCAGTGATTCCGGGCTGCTGCCCTAAAGCAGCGATTCCAGGCTGCTGCCCGAAAGCAGTGATTCCAGGCTGTTGCCCGAAAGCAGCGGTTCCGGGCTGCTGTCCTACAGTTGGTTCTGACTGAGGAGACGAATATTGCAGGAGTGGATGAATCAGGCCCTTGAGTCCGGAGCGCTTAGTTTTACAGTCCTGCTGGCGTCCTTTCTTCTCGGGCTGGTTAGTTCGATAGCATGTGCCTGCTGCACTTTCCCGATATTGGGGGCCATAGTCGGATATTCGGGCACGCGAAAGGGAACCGACTGGCGGTCGGCCTTGCTTGCCGGCCTTTTTTTTATGCTCGGCACAAAAAAGATTAACCGCAGAGAACGCGGAGAGCGCAGAGAGTAAATCAAACCTGAGAGAATTATTAGACGCAGATAAACTATGAAACCGGAGCCTCCCGTATGGGTTATAATACGGGCTCGTCCCGCCCCTGCGGCAGAGGCGGGGCTCGTTAGACGGCCCAAAGTTTTACGTAGTCGTTAAGAAACGCCACAATAACCTTTATTACAGGAGGCTCATTATGGACAAGTATATCGGATTCGACATCGACAGCAAGAAAACAATTGCATGTGTCGTGCAAAAAGGGAAAAAAGACAGATTCACAACATTAAAAACGGACATCAATCGAATGAAGGACTTTCTTAACGGACAGCGCCGGGATGGTGAGAAGCTGCATCTTACGTTCGAGATCAGCGGCGAGGCCGGGTATCGACACGATGCCCTGATTAACCTGGTTGACAGCATTACGGTCAGCAATCCGACCAAGATGACCTGGATATACAGGACTGCCAAGAAGAACGACAGGATAGATGCCCGTAAGCAGGCGGTGCTGCTGTCAATAGGTGAGGTGCCGAAGGTGTATATTCCCAACAGAGAGGTTCGGCAGTGGAGGGTAACGATACAGCATCGCAGAAAGATGGTAAGCAGTATTACACAGGTTAAGAATCGTATTCGTATGCTTTTGAAAGCCAACGGCTTTGTCAAGGCAGCTCACAGGGGCAGTTGGTGGAAGGTTGCCAATAGGGTCTGGATGCGTGGGCTTTGCGAACAGGCAGAGATTAACAGCGAAGAGCTTTGGCGTATGAATCTAATTGATATGCTGGAGAAGCTTTGGCTGCTTGAGGGTCAGCTCAAGCGTACTACGAAATATCTTGACGGTTATCTTGACAAGCAGCCGGGGAGCAGATTGCTGATGAGTATACCCGGCGTTGGTCCTCGGACAACGGAGGCGGTTTTGGCCTATACTGATGATATAAATCGTTTCCAACGAGGTAAGCAGTATTGCGCTTATTTTGGTTTGACGCCGAGGTTGGATGAGAGCGGTTCGAGCAGGAGGTTGGGTCATATAAGCAAGCAGGGTCCGAGCGTTGTTCGCTGGCTTGTGGTTGAGGCAGCCTGGCGTGCGATACGGAAAAGTCCCGGACTTCGAGCCTTTTATGAGCGAGTGATGTGTGGTCAGAAGGGACGTAAGAAGATAGCGATAGTTGCGGTTGCTCGTAAGCTGTTGAGTATTATGTGTGCGATGCAGATGACCGGTGAGTTGTTTAATGAGCAGTTGGTTTGTAGAGAGTGTGGAATGACTGGTGTGAGGAGAACGGCTTAAGGGATTTTTGGTTGGCGGGATTAGAGAAAGGACCCCGGTCCGCGTAATGTGAGTCCGCCGTTGGCGGAGATTACGTCGCTGAGAATGGGGCCTTTTTGCCGCAGGCAGTTTTGTGTGCCGTCGTTTTTATGATGAGCACGAATAGGAGTGTGGGCAGCCAACCTGAAGTAAAATCCCGCCGCATTTTTTACTCCTCGGCCCCTCAATTTTCAGCGAAGGGGCCTGCGGGTAAAAAATGCTGAACCAGACAGCAGAGAAACAAATGATGATAAGGCAAAAAAAAGCGTTGACCGGCTCCGGTTCATAGGATTGCGCGGATTTTGTTTTAGCCAGCTTGGTGTTCTCGGCAAGCTCTGCTCTAAAAGCGAGCTTTCGCCACAGAGACTTACTGTCGTCCACAAGGGCATTTTGTAATGCCCCATTTGTGAAGCTGGCCAAAAACATATTTTTAGATCGGGATTAACACGGATTTTGTTTGGCCGCGAAAAGGCACAAAGAGTTGCGGGTTGCAAGTTACGGGTTACGAGTTGCGGGTTGCGAAAGGCATTTTACGGACAAGTGCTGTGGATTCTTTAGATAACGCTATTTTCCGCGGCTGCTTGCATTCTTTCTCTGGATGAGTGTTTCGATCGTAACTATTGGTTTCGAAAGGAATTTTCTCAGATTTTCAATATTTTTTATGATTTACGTTTTCTAAGCAATGCAAGACCGCCAAGGCCGAGCAGCAAGAGCGTAGCCGGTTCGGGGACGATGTGGAGGGTGAACATGTCGTCACGATGGACGGGGCCCAAATTGAGAACCATCCAAAAGTCACCCTCAGCTAAGCCACGCCACTCGACAGCGCAGCCGACACCGGGCAGCGGGGTCTCCGTTGAATCAGGGTCGTCGAGGTGCACACGCCACCATTCAGTAGAGTCATTCGTTTTATAGGTCCAACCTGGGGCAGTACTGATAGCAGGTGGGCTGTAAACAGCACTATTGCCAGTCCACCCCTCAAATTCGCTAGTACGGATGGTGGCAGTATACATGACCCCAACACCATCGTTAATGCCAATCCAAATGGTTGCACCGAGGTCGATGCTAAACTCCTCGCCGGGGTCAGTAAAAGTTGTCCCATCACCGACGACAAGGCTCAATGTTGCATCAGTCATCGAAGCCATTCCAAAAACCAGCATGAAAGCGAACAATATCTTCTTCATCTTTTTACCCTGCGTTTTCTAAGCAAAGTAAGACCGCCAAGGCCGAGCAAAAAGAGCGTGGCTGGTTCGGGAACGATGTGGAGAGTAAAATAGTCATCAGCACCCATGGGGGCCTCATTGAGAAATATCTCGACATTCCCTTCATCTAAGCCACGGAACTCAACGGCACAGCCAACACCGGGTAATGGAGTCTCAGTAGACTCAGGATCGGAGAGGTCAACATCCCAAACTGTATATCCAGGAAATAATGGATCTTCCCAGTAAGTCCAACCCAGGGCAGTACTGATAGCGGGCGGGCTGTAAACACCCTTATTCCCCGTCCACGTCCACTCATCATTAAACGGGTACATACTACATGAGATACGAGCCTCATACATCACCCCGACACTGTCGTTAATGCCAATCCAGATGGTCTCACCGATGCCAATAATAATTTCATCACCGGGATCCACAAAAGTTGTCCCATCACCGACAACAAGGCTCAACGTTGCATCGGCCATCGAAGCCATACCAAGAACCAACATCAAAGCCAACAGTTTCGTCTTCATTGTTCCACCCTTTCAAAAATTTATGATAAATATATTATGATGGTACAGGCACCGCTCCTATCCCTGACTTATGTTAACATTATACTATCATTTAGTGAAATTGTCAACCAAAATTTGCCACTTAGCTCTATCTTCCATATTACACCTCATTACACCTCATTACACCTCTATTTTACCTTTATTATCTTGAATGAGCCACCCTCCCAGTACTTCATTACAACCTTATCAGGGTCACTCCATTCCCTGACACTTTGAGGAAATTCAGCCTGTAAAAGTCCGGACCAGTCCTCCAGCATTTTTTTATAAGACGGTTCATTGTCCTCAAACTGACGGCTATTTATAATAGCCGGCCCTGTTTTATCCAATAGAACATCCCCAGTGAAATTCAGGTCGGAATAGACAATCAATCTGACGCCTGTACGAATAGCAATGCCATCCCACGTACCTGAAACCACGTCAGGTATTGCTGCATCAGTATCGTTGTAGTCACCAGGCCCGAGAATGTCGCTATAGTCATCATCGACAAAAGCTACTACCCACCACTCCTCTTTCTCTTCATCCATTATAAGAGCATCTGCAAAATGAACTGTAAATGATAGTCCCAGGCCATATTCGTATGCGCCTATATCAGCGTAATTAGGGTCACCGGTACCGGTATTATTAACATCGTTAATATCGATACGTACAAAGCCGAGTATATCTTGCGGGGGTGCAGCATCACCATCGGCTGCGTCAATACAGTTACTATCAGCGGTCAGTCGCAAGCCATCATCAAACGTCATGAAGATGCCATCGCTGCCAGCCGGGTTGTTTATGTCCACAAAGCACGGGTCGCTGTCGATATTTCCGCCGCCATTTGTGCCGAAGTTGGGGTCCCAGTTATCGCTGCCGCCGCAGCCCTCAATATCGCAGTAACTAAAGTTCGGATCACTGGAATCATTATATATTTCGTTGGCATCAGTAGTGGCATGGTTGCCCGAAAAGATGCAATTGGTTACTATCGGGCTGCTGTAGTAGTTTCGCATCCCACCGCCGCCGTAGGCTGCCGAGTTTCCGCTGAATGTACAGTTGGTCACGATGGGGGCGTTGAAGCCATAGTAGCCGTTGTTACTCATGCCTCCGCCAGTGTTGTTTGACAAGTTGCCGCTAAATATGCAGTTGTTTACTGTCGGGCTGCTATTCCACTGGTTGTACATTCCGCCGCCGCCAGCATTGGCAAAGTTCCCACTGATCATGCAGTGGGTTACTGTTGGGCTGCTGCGATCGTTGTACATCCCTCCGCCCCAGCTCTCTGGAGTGGGATATTTACCATTGGCGTATCCCCCTGTAATCGTAAAACCATCCAGTATAGCCCCATCAGCACCTACCACCACGTGATAACTGTTATCGTTCTGGTCATCTGGCGTTCCTATATCGGCGCTTAGGATTGTCTGGTTGGCTGTCCAGTCGCGCTGAAAGTGGCATGTCTCTGTGCCAGCGAACCTGCCATAAACACGCACACCTTCGACCAGCTCGAAAGAAATCGACCGATTGTTTGGATCACTTGCGTCAGGCTTGTATGTTCCCTCAGCCACCCATACTTCATCATCAGCCACAACATTTGCATCGGTGAGGGCTTTTTGTAAATCGTCATATGCATTTGCCCATGATGTGCCATCATCATTGCCACCACCCGGGACATTCGCATCAACATACCATATGGTCGGTAATTCGTAGGCGCCCATATCAATAACATTTGTATCATTATGGTCACCATCCACAATACGGTCGTTACCACTCAAATCGACTGTTCCAACATCGTTGGGATCGGTGTTCGGGTCACCAGCATCTATGCAGGGACTGTTTGTTTGTAACCGCAGGCCATCATCAAACGTACCGAACACATCATCCGGACCTGCGGGATCATTCGCATCCAGAAAACAGGGGTCGCTGTTGATATTGCCGCCACCATCGACGGAATCGTATCCACCATATTCTGGCTCAGTATTGAATATACCTTTTATATCGCAGTAGCTAAAGTTCGGCTCAGAGCGGTCCTCATAGTATTTGTAATAGTTATATATCTCGTTGCCCTTCCAGTCGGCATTGTTGCCCCAGAAGATACAGTTAGTTACATTCGGATCAGCATTATTCTCATTGTGCATCCCACCACCGGCATAGGCTGAGTTCCCGCTGAATGTGCAGTTGGTTACTGTCGGGGAAGATTGCCAGTTTTGCATCCCACCACCGTGACTGGCCGAGTTCCCGATGAATATGCAGTTGGTCACCGTTGGGAAAGAATTGGTATCGTGTATCCCGCCACCATAGCTATGATGCGGACTGGTGGCGGTGGCGATATTACCACTGAAAACACAGTTAGTTATCGTTGGAGAAGAAAGAAAATTGCACATCCCACCGCCGGCGCTGTTCAAAGTGGTGGCGGTGGCGATATTGCCACTAAATATGCAGTTAGTTATATTCGGGCTGGAACTGTCGTTACTTATCCCTCCGCCCCAGGTAGCCGAATTATTGCTGAAGGTGCAGTTTGTTACTGTCGGGGAAGCGGAATTGGTACAGTAAATCCCGCCGCCGTCCCAGTAGGTGTTATTACTATTGTCTGTAATCACACAGTTACTGATAGTAGGTGATGTCCCATTGCAGTCTATCCCGCGGGCCCCACCAGTGATTGTAAACCCTGTGAGCACAGAATTTCCATCTTCTGAGTCATCAAATGTAACAACATTGGCGTCGGAGGCATCGGCATCGATAATCGTGTTCTCAATTATATCCCAATCATTCGGGTTAGTACTGGTTAAAGTACAGGAGCGGCCGTTGAAATCAATTACTTCATAGTACGTCCCTTCGGAGACCACAATTGTATCACCATCAATGGAGGCATTTATTGCGCGTTGTATGGAATTTGCGTCAGACGGAATAGAATTTACGTCAGCCGGCACATAAATTGTAATCGGGAAATTAGGGTTGCTATTACTGTCATTGGGTTCACTGCCGTGTAAATATTCACTTAAATTGTTATATCCATCACCGTCACCAGGATTAGAGTCAACATCAGCGTCGTTTGCATCATTGGGGTCAAGGCCGTATAGCTCCTCCCAGTCATCCGGCATGCCATCATTGTCCGAATCCGGACTTACATAAATATTGCAGTCATCAATATCAGTAAGGCCGGGGCTGCCGTCATCAGTAACCCTTAACCTCACCGTGTAGGGCCCATTACTGTCGTACGTGTGGGTGGTTATGCCGTCAAAGGCACCGTCGGGGTAGGAGCTGGAAGTTTCACTGTAATCGTAACTGCCGTTGTTAGTAAAATCCCATTCGAATTCCCAAATACCATTAAGGCCACCACTTCCATAACTATAAGAATCACTTCCATCAAGGGTTACACTCCTGCCAAGGACTACATATTCCCTGAACGCTGTCAGGATTGCTATCGGACTCTGAGGGCATGCGTGGCTTTGGTTGGCAGTGACAAACAATCCGCTTAAAATTAAAACAGCAGTTAGAAACCGTGCCTTCATCTTTTTTCTCCCTTATTTAGAGTTATGGCGGCCCAGCCAGCGCTGCGCATACCTGGCCGCTTTGCAATTAGGATACTTCTCAAGAAGCTGCTCATAGGCAGCCCTTATCTTCGGGTCCGCTTCCGATTTTGACATAAGCCCTGATTTCTTCAGCTCTTCATAATTACGCCCTATACGAAACAGGGCATCCCAAGCATACTCATAGTCAGGCCAATCATCAACCACCCTTTGATAGTACTCGATAGACTTTTCGTGTTGACCGAGTCGACGATAGCAGTCGGCCGAAAAATTGTAAGCGTGTGCGGTATATGGAGCAGAGGATGGCAATTTTGTTATTATTCTTTCCCATACAGCCGCGGCCTTTGTGAAATGGTCTTTGGCCTTGGCGTCAAGGCCTTCCTTTTCCATCCGAAAGGCCTCGTTATAATATTGTTCTCCTACCCGGAATATCGCTTCGGGCAAAGCCGGATGGTCATTAAAATCGGCGATTAAGGTATCAATCGCCGCGTTAACGTGGGCGTCATCTCCCGCCTCGATAAGGAACAAGATATCCATCCTTGGAACATCTAACTGTGCCTTGCTGGGATAAGAACTGTCAGCATACCGACGTGTGATTTGTTGATAGATACTCTTTGCTTCATCGTATTTTCTTGAGCTTTCATATTTTCCTGCGATACCGTAAAGCACCTCCAGCAGGTCAGAATGTTCGGAAAAATCGGCAATCAAGCTATCAAGAGCCGCCTGAGCCGCGGCGTCATTGCCGACGCTGATGTACAAGCATACGAGACGCCTTTGCGAATGAAGGGCATAATAAGTACCTGGAGAATCTGTTACGATGTCCTGATAGATACTCTCTGCTTCTTTATATTTGCCTGACACTCCATATCTTTTTGCAATATAGTAAAGCACCGCCGGCAGGTCAGAATGTCCGGTGAAGTCAGCAGTTAATTTATCAATCACCGCCTTAGCCTCGGCGTCATTTCCCGAATCGATAAGGAACAAGACATTCATCATTGGAATACCCACCTGTGCTATGCCGGCATACGGACTGTCAGGACACTGGTGTATTATTTGCTGACAGATATTCTTTGCTTGTTCGTATTTCCTTGATTCTTCGTATGCTTTTGCAATATCGTAAAGTACAGCCGGTAAATCCGGGGCATCGGGAAAATCAGCGATTAAGCCATCGAGCGCCGTCTGAGCAGCGGTATCATTTCCCGACTCGATAAGGGACCATACCTTTGTCTCCGAAATACCCACCTGTGCCTTGCCGGCATACGGGCTGTCAGGATACTGCTGTATTATTTGCTGATAAATAACCTTTGCTTTTTCGTATCTTTTTGATTGTCTATACTGCAAAGCGATATTGAAAAGCACTCTTGGCAGCCCTGGATGGTCAGGAAAATCAGCAATTAACTTATCAAGAGTTGCAAGAGCTTGCGCGCCCTTTCCCCACCTAATGTAAACTATGGTAAGTTCTTGTTGTGCGTTTAAGGCATAATCAGAACCCGGATAGTCTATTATGATTGTCTCATAAATCTTCTCGGCCTGCTCGTAATATTTATCATCCACATACGCCTCTGCCTGCTCAAGCTGGGCCGAGACGTCTGCAAAACACTCTTCTGCCATCCCGGAAAACAGCAGAGCAAACAGAGCTAACGATATGAAAAGAATTTTTTTAACCATTGCACTAATCTCCTATTAAAGCGGCACTAAGCGCATAATCTTCCTTTTTCTGAGTTTTTTTGAAGCAACAAGATTTGCTCAAATACGAATTGCTATTTGGTGTGGGCATAAAGTCCATCAGTCAATTCTCCGAGAATAAAACGGACTTGCTAATTATCCCAACCCTTCTGGATTCTATCAATAAAAAAATGCCAAAAACCGAAAAAAATTTTGCTCGATTTTCTATTGCTTTTGCGTGTTTTTTGTGGATTATATTAGTTTTCTGGCCTAATGCCTCATTTTTGATGAAGTTAGTTAAACATTTTTCAAAATGCTGTGAAATATGCGGGTTAGCTTCTAAAGTATTGCGTGTTGGGTCAGTGCGGACGACAGATAAGAAAAAAGCAAAATGGTTGGTGAGCGAAAAAAAGTGTTTGTTGCACTCAGCGGTGGAGTGGATAGTTCAACGGCCGCTGCGTTACTGCTCGAAGCCGGTTTCGATTGCGCAGGGGTGTTTATGATTACAAGCGATGAGAGCCGCAGCGCCCAGGCAGATGCGGAAGAAGCTGCCGGGAAATTGGGTATAAAGCTTTACGTGCTGGACCTTCGCAGCGATTTTGAGCGAATTCTCGACTATTTTTGCAGTGAGTACAAGCGAGGCCGGACACCCAATCCGTGCGTTTTCTGCAACAGGTACATTAAATTTGGGAAATTGTGGGATTTTGCACGAGGTAACGGAGCGCAGCTGCTTGCCACCGGGCATTATGCAAAGATTATTGAACATAATAATAACGTGGGGCTGTACGAGGCAGCCAATGGGGCCAAAGACCAGTCTTACGTTTTGTCAATGATTGATAAGGATATACTGGCTTATGTCATTTTCCCGATGGGCGGCTATTCCAAGGGCCAGACGCGAGAGATGGCAGCGAAGTTCGCCTTAGGCACTGAAGAAAAACAAGAGTCTCAGGAGATATGCTTTATACCCAACGACGATTACGTTGCTGTGCTTGAGCGGCGGTGTCCGGAACTTGTCCGCAAGGGAAATATTGTCGATAGCAGCGGCAATATTCTGGGTGAGCATAATGGCGTGCATAGGTTCACCATCGGTCAACGTCGAGGGCTGCGAGTTGCAATGGGCAAGCCCTACTATGTTGTGAAAATTGATGCCGAAAGTAATACGGTTACGCTTGGCCCGAAAGAGGAAGTTATGCACAGGCGACTTCGGGCGACAGGGGTGAATTGGCTTACCAATGAGCTGGTGTCGGCCTTTCGGGCAAAGGTGAAAATACGCTACAATGACAGAGGTGCTTCTGCGACGGTTTCTCCGCAAGGGGACGGCGTTTTCGTGGAGTTTGATGAGCCCTTGACGGCGATAACGCCGGGACAATTGGCTGTTTTCTACGTCCAGGAAAGAAATGGCAGCAGAGTTGTCGGTGGTGGGTGGATTGAAGGAGCCACTGATTAGTAGCATTGGCTTTTGATTATGCAGGCAAATGATAACATTTTAGACCTGCTCAAAGAAAAAGGAACCCAGGTGGCAAGGGCAGCGCGGCGAGGAGTAATATTGCAGCCTGGTGCGATTGGCGATTGTATATTAACTCTGCCGTTAGCTGATTTTATGAAAAGCTGCCTTGGATTGGGCGGGATTGATATCCTCGGGCATACCGAATATATCGGCATTTTGCCGGGCAGGAGTTGCGTTGATGGAATTCGTTCCATAGATTCAATGGATTTGCATCGGTTGTTTGCTGAAACAAAGGCGTTTGACCTTGCGGACGGTGACCCTTTGATAAGCGTTTTTGCCGACTATGCCTGGATTGCAACATTTCTGGGTGAGCCGAACAGTAACTTTGAACAAAACCTGATTTTCACTGCCAATTGCAGCCATAGTGCGGAAGTTATAACATTATCGATGAAGCCGCCAAAAGACTTCTGTGAACATTTATCCGACTTTTACATACAGCAATTTATCGGCCAAAGCGGTCTGACTTTGCAGCCCTGGCGGGTTCGGCGCGGGGACTGTTTAATAAAAGCGACCAAAGCGGACGTAAACAGGGGCAGGGAACTGCTGGAAGAAATAAACGTTGATTTTTCTGAGGAACTTGTGGTAATTCATCCTGGCAGCGGCGGACTGCATAAATGCTGGCACCTTGATAACTTTTTGGCTGTAGCCAAAGAGCTTTCTTCCAGAGGTATCGAGGCGATATTCTTGTTGGGGCCGGCTGAGCTGAACAGATTCAGCAATGCGACCCCCGCAGTTTTGCTTCGCAAAATCGAAGCAGCGGGGGCGAGATGCCTGACGGATTTGTCTTTGACGCAGGTTCTGGGGCTTTTGAGCTGTGCGGATGGTTTTGTCGGCAATGACAGCGGGATTACGCATTTGGCGGCGGGATTAGGAGTCAAGACATTAGCTGTTTTTGGCCCGACTAATCCGGCTGTGTATGGATCCATCGGGCCGGCTGTAACGGTATTTGCAGACAGTACCGCAGCATTTGTCAAGGAGCCCTCGGCAGCTTTACAGCAGGAGCTTCTGAAGGTTTTGATGGCGTGACGTTAGAAACAGGATGGAGCTGCGGCAATTTCACGGGGTCCCTACGATAATGGTAAAAATGACTGTTTTGATTTACGAGGGTTGAGTAGATTGTCTGATAAGCGGCAAATTTGCCGTTGGCCTTGTTAAAAAAAGTAGCCTGCGGGCGGAAAAAAGTAGCCTGTGGCAGGGTATGTCTCGACAGGGGTCAGCCTTGTTGTTATAATAGCCCTGATAATAAATGCAAAAATCAAAGATTAAAAATTAAAATTGTGGAATCACCAGGAGAATTTTTAATTATAATTCAAAACTCAAAATTCAAAATTAAATGAGGTGATGACTTCCTTATTTTTGCATTTTGCTCTTTGATTTTTGAATTTTCCTTTGAAAGGTATTTATATGCAAAAAAGGACTTTGGGCGAATTAGCTGAATATGTGGGCGGGCGAGTTGTCGGCGACACGAACATAATGATCAAGTCTGCCTCGACGCTCGGCCGGGCGGCCGAGGGAGATATTAGCTTTCTGGCCAACCGCAAATATGAAAGGCAGCTGCGGACGACCAAGGCAAGTGCGGTAATCGTAGGCAAAGAAACAGCGAATACCTCGGTTCCTCTTTTGGTAGCCGAGGACCCCTACTATGCCTTTATGCAGATTATGGTGCTACTGCACGGCCATCGCAAACACAAAAAGGTTGGAATCAGCCCGCGAGCGTCAATTTCGGACAGTGCGAAAATTGGTGCAGACTGTCATATTCATGATTTTGCGACGATAGCTGATGAGGCAAAGGTCGGGGACGGCTGCATAATTTATCCCTGTGCGTACATCGGGCAGGGTGTCCAAATTGGCAATGACAGTATAATATATTCCAATGTTACCATTTACGATGGGTGCAAAATAGGCAATCGTGTGATTGTAAATGCGAATTCGACAATCGGCGAAGATGGGTTTGGCTATGCCAGCCATAAGGGCGTACATCACAAGATACCACAGATTGGTATTGTGGTCATAGAAGACGATGTGGAAATCGGGGCCTGCTGCGGAATCGAACGAGGCACGCTGGGCGATACTGTCATAGGCCAGGGCAGCAAGCTGGGTGACCTGATTACAATAGGACACGGGACAAAAATCGGTGCACATTGTTTGCTTGTAGCTCAGGTAGGTGTTGCGGGCTCGACCACCCTCGGTCATCATTGCGTAGTCGGGGGACAGGTCGGTATTGTGGGTCATATCACTATCGGAAACAATGTTACAATTGCAGCTCAGGCCGGTGTTATTAATAACATTCCCGACGGCAAAGTGGTGTTGGGTGCACCTGCCGTCGAGGCAAACCAGGGCAAGCGGGCGTACAGCATGATACAATATCTGCCTGAGATGCGGCAAAATATTCGCAAGCTCGAAAGTCAAATTGAAGAAATTGCCTCATCAATCGAATTTGATTCTGAGGAGCCAGCCGGGCAATAATTATGAATATTCGATTTCCGATTTTCGATTTTCGATTTTCGATTTTCAATCGTGGCTCGTCAATCGTCAATCGCCAATTCGACTGTTCAGATGTTCTTGGCTTGATTGCAGGAGCCGGCAGATTGCCGTTTCTTGTAGCCAGCGGCGCTAAACAATCGGGATTAAGAGTAATTTGCGTCGGCCTGGCAGAAACGGCTGAGCACAAGCTGGCTGATGAAGTTGATGTGTTTTACAGAGTTGCGCTTGCCCGGCCTGGGAGCTGGATACGAAAGTTAAGAAAGCACGGCGTCAGCAGAACAGTTATGGTCGGGCGGGTTGCCAAATCGCAACTTTTTACGCCCTGGCGAATCCTGCGGTATCTGCCCGATTGGCGGGCGTTCAGGATATATTACTGGCGGCTGCGCGGCAAAGACAAACTAACGGATTTGGTTTTGTGTGCCATAGCCGACGAGCTGGCAACCGGCGGGATAGTATTGGAGAATTCAACGATGTACTGCAAGGAGCATCTGGCAACGGCGGGCGTGATGACCAAAGCACAGCCGCGCCCATCGATAGAGGGTGACATTGAATTTGGCTGGCAGATAGTTAAAAAGCTCGGCGAACTGGACATAGGCCAGGCAATTGCAGTGAAGGAAAAAGAAGTAATCGCCATCGAAGCGATAGAAGGTACAGCCGAGATGATTGAGCGTGCGGGCCAGTTTTGTAAATCGGGGGGCTGGACGCTTATCAAAACCTCGAAACCAAACCAGGATATGCGATTTGATGTCCCGTGTGTGGGACCTGATACTATCAGAAGTTTAGCTGAAAACGGCGGCAAATGCGTGGTGGTGGAAGCAGGCAAAACGATAATTATTGACAAACCCGAAACAATTAAGCTTGCCGACCAACTGGGCATAATTATTCTGGGGCGCTAACATCTTGGACAGCGGTTTTGATAAAATACGACGGAATAACTGCACGTTATTTGTCAACAAGAATTTTCGTAACGACAATTTTGAACAGGCCTTATTAGCCGGTGAAAAAACGCTGCAGGAACGTTACCAATTGACCCCAGTCTTCTCGTCAGATACTTCCCGTGTACATAAATTCACCGTCAGGTTTGCCGACGTTGAGAGAGGAGTTTATATTAAGCAATATCTTTGCAGGTCAGCCTTGGATTTTATTAAACATCTTGTGCGTGCGAGTCGCGCCAGGCGGGCCTTTAAGGCAACACTGATGCTGGAGAAAAATGGATTTGAGGCCCCCGTTGTTGTTGCAATGGGTGAATGCAAATCCGACTTTTTTAATAGAAGAAATTTTCTGGTAACCCTTGAGGCCGAGAATACAAAACCGATTTATCAATTTATTCCTGAGGGCCAGAAAAACCGGACCAAAGAACAGTTGCGAGACAAACGCAAGCTGATACGAGCATTCGGGCGGACAGTTGGCAGAATGCACGCCAGGGGTATTTTTCACGGCGATTTGAAAGTGGTCAATGTATTAGCAAAGCAGGAGAAGAGCGGCTGGCGATTCTTTTTTATCGACAACGAGCGAACGAAAAAGTTTTATATCCTGCCTTCCTGGCTGCGCTTGAAAAACCTTGTGCAGGTGAATATACCCCCTCGAGAGACAATAGGCAGAACAGACCAGATGCGTTTTTTCAAAGCCTATATGTCGGAAAACCCAAAAATCCAAGACAATTGGAAACGCTGGGCTAAAAAAGCAATTACAAAGACTAACCGGCGCCTGCTAAAGAGAAAAACAAGGTTTTTAACTTAACCCGGGACACGTTTCCTTAGCACTGTCCAGAGCGTATGAGCGTACCTGTTGAGATATCGCGGCTGGCTAAGATATCGCAGACGTCTCAACCAGCGACGAAAAAACAACCGTGGCTTTTCAGTAACTCTTTCTTCAACGAGCTGTATATCACCATTCTTACGTATCTGTTCCTGGACGAAATGTTTTGCTTCGGAGAGACTGAAAAACCATTTGTGCCGGTCCTGGGGCTTTTCGGCTGGCAAGCCATAGTGCTTAAAAGGGCCATAACCCCGCTCAATTGGCACTCTGGCGTTTACCCAATTGTTTGGCCATGCAATTATGAGATACCTCTTGGTTACTCGGACAAGTTCAGAAAAAACCAAATGAAGGTTATCAAGGTGTTCCAAAACGTCAGCACAAATCACACAGTCAAAGCAAGAATCATCAAAGGGCAGTCGGTCAATTTTCTCGAGGTCAAGGCAAACATCAGGGCTTCCCGACACATCAAGGCCGATATACTCAATATCTGTTATAAGCGTTTTCAAGAGTGCTCTGTCACATCCCACATCTAAAATTTTCCTGCCGAAATACTTTTGGAATTTCTCAAAGATATATCCGGTTCTTTCTTCACGCTTATAAAAATTAACATAATCAACTAACATATTTCAAACTCTTTCAGAAAAATCCTCCTTTGATTACGAATCGTCCTTGCCCGCCCTGTATGGGCAGGCCCCGGGCCTGCCTTTCATAATATACACTACTCTATCTTCCACACCGATGTTTGCCACAAATAGGTAATGTACGGACCAATACCAAAGAAGTCTGTCCGTTTGTAACCAGCGAGCAAAGATATTGAGTCGGAATATCGCTGCCTTTCTGAATTGTCCAACATCAAATAGCCTCCGGGACGAATTTTACTTGGCGCATGACGTATACAGGATGATCTTGCTCTACCATCAACAATTACTAAGTCAAAGCTTCCGTCTGGATATTTTTCAATACTCTTGACGTATTTTTCGAAGTTCATACCCGCATATTTTCTCAGTGCGGATGCATAAGTTTTGCAATCATAAGAAAACATCGCTCCGGAAATTTTCTTTTCTGGTTCACATAAGATATATTCACAATTCGAGTTTTTTTTCTTGGAGAGTGCTCTGGATACTTCCGTGTACCAATTTTCATCATGCTCAATAGAAATCAATTTACTCACCTTCTTTGAAAGGAATATTGTTGAACCTCCTGAACCATACTCAAACACAGACATATTAGGCTTCAAATAGGATTCCAGCCACGCTTTAGCCTTAAATGTTAGCCATGGAACTTCGCCGTTCAGAGGATTATATCCGGGTAGTAATGATCTGACCCATAAATGTGCAAATTTAATTGAGGAAGGTTCACACAATAATAAGTTGATAACTGCTTTTATTACTCTCTTTGTATTTTTAATTCTCATTTTTCCATTTCAAGCTAAAACCAGCTTAGCGAATTTCTGAAGAAAATCGGAAACCAGTGCGCTTTAAAAAGGTGTGCATTTCCCGAACGGCCACAAGATTTTTTGAGGTTTTTGGATAACAATTAGGGAGAATGCTCCAAGCCCTATTACCTTGAACTTCAAGTATTTGGAAGCCGTGATTAATTAAAATCTTAAGTAGATCAGCTAATTTGTACCCGAATTTCAAGAAATGCTTATCGAGTGCCTCAAAATAGATGCATTGCACTTTTTGCATTAGGTGTCCAGCTCCCTCTATAACAAATTTTTCGTAGCCCTCAACATCAATTTTTAGCAACGACACAGAACCATTTTCAATTCCTACCTCACCAAGTCTTTTTGCAGGAACTGTAATGCCCGAATCATCGGTAATAACCGAGTTTCTGTCATCACCCTTTTTATCAGAAAACATTACAGCCCCATTTTCATTTCCCAAAGCAAGATTCAAAGGGTACACATTCTCTACCCTATTTAGGGCCAAATTGCCTTGTAAGTATTTGTAAATTCGGGGATGCGGCTCAAAAGCATAAACTTTTCCATGCTCACCGACTAACATAGAATACATCAAGGTAAAAAACCCTATATTTGCCCCAACATCAACAACCACGTCGTTAGGACGTAAATAACGCCTAAAGAACCGCTGCGCCTCTGTATAACTTTCTTGAGATAAGTGTTGATCAACCCAAAGCACTCTAGACATACTCGAACGATAAAATTTTAAGAAAAAGCCTTTTTGCCTAATCCGAAATAAAGGAGAAACCCTAAGTTTCATCAAGATTCTGGCGGTTTTTTTAAAAAGACTTTTCTTGATGCTCATATTTGCCCTTCTCAAAGATTTGTCAGCAATGCTCACCTTTTCTAATTAAGCAGTTCGCCTTTTACGCAAAATTGTGTCCCTGATTTGTCCAAAGAGCATTGTACTTTCCATTTTCTATAAGATCCATAGTACATTTTGCTATTTTTTCACAGTTAAATTCGGTGTGGGCGTGCTGCATTCCGGCATTGGCGATTTTGATTCTTTCGTCTTCGTGGTTAAGGTACCAGTCTGCCAAATCAAAAAATTCCTCTACCGTGTCAAAATATCTCAGATGTATGCCATCTTTGAAGAGCAGGTCTGAATCCGGGACTCGCTTAGCCAGGACAAAAGTGCCACAGGCAAGATAATTTATCAAACGGTTAGAATGATAGAATCTGACGTCATTAACTAAGTTTATACTTAGTCCAATGCGGGCTTTGCTGATTGCATACAAGTAGTTAATACCTCCTACTCTTGGCCGGCCAAAACAGCCATAAAGAGCACAACCTTTCATACCAGCAAGTCTGCTGAGCAGTTGATATCTCATATCTTCCGTTGGATAGCGTTTATGCTTGTACCTGGTTTGGCCTGTGAATAAAATGTCACTTTTCCATTTATCGTCTACCTCGTAGCGATATTCAATATCAGGGTCACACGCGTTTGGCATAAACACGCAGCGAACACCGACATCCTTATACGCATTAAGCCATTTACCTTCATAAGTAGTCATTATCAAGTCGAGTCCTGCGGCGACTTGCACCCGATACCTGTGGAGTTCAGGCCACGGATCTCTATCTCTACCGATAAAAAACGCATCAGGGGCAGCCTGTCGCATCAGCATAACGGTTTTGGCATCCAGATAATTAGCAAAATTGATATGGATAATGTCAGGGTTGTAATTTTTTATTTGCTTAACCAGCAGCTTATCTACTACGTGAGATTTGCACAATCGCCTGGCAAATCTTCTACTCATAATAGGGCCGGCTTGAAGAAATGCTCCTCTGTAGTTGAATATCTGGATATCATGGCCAAGTCTTATAAAGCCCTTGATTAGTTTGCGCAGTGCAGCCACTAAGAGCTTATCCGTAAAGTCTTTTGTATCAGCGACAAAAAAAATACGTTTAGCTTTTGACATAAACACACTCCAGCCCTAACTTTCAATTCGAGAAAGTATATTACGGTATCTACGGCAGGGTATCAACCTTTGATTGTTATTGACACCAGGGAATTATCGGCAAGTATATTCTGAACTACCGCAGATGACATCATTTTCTCAACAGCATCAAACATCAAAAGGTCGTCAGAGTCGATGAAAGTTATCAATTGGCCCGGCGTGCCGGTGTCTTCTCATATTTTCCGGACGACTTTCTTATCTCCTGAACTCTCGGACGGTATCGGCGGTCATATTCTACGGCTGTATTGATAATATGCGTCAAATCTTTGTCTGTCAACCACCATCCTGCAGGGATTGAGACCTGCTCAGAGGTAAACTCATCAACGCCCGGCAGGTCGGCCCTGAAATCTTTGAACATAGTGTGGGCGTCATTTCTCGCATGAACTTGCGAGACGGTAACGCCGGCTTTTTTCATATGTTCCATAAATTTTTGGCGGTTTTTGACCCTTATGGTATAGAGCCAATAGACGCTGGTGCGGTCATCTTTATATCTCAGAGGCCGCACAGCCTTGAGGTCTTTAAAAGCCTCGTTATACCGCGCTGCATTAGCACGATATTTCTCGATAGTTTTGCCCACGTACTTGAGCTGTTCAAGGCCAATTACCGCCGTCACGTCGTTCATATGGAATTTGTAGCCGTACTCGACGATATCCGCTTCGCAGCGCAGGTCCTTGCGTTTTGACTTGCGGTCAATGCCGTACCACCTGAGCAATCTGCCTCGTTCACAGTCGGCCCTGGATTTACAGACCAGGGCCCCGCCGTCCACAGTTGTCATCTCCTTAATCGCCTGAAAAGAAAAACATGCGAAGTCAGAGTGTGAACCGATTGGTTTGCCATGGTAGGTTGAGCTAAAGGCGTGGCAGGCATCTTCAATCAGCTTTATCCCGTGTTCGGCGGCGATGGCGTTCAATTCATCGAGGTCGCAGGGGTAGCCGGCCCAGTGAACGCACATAATCGCCTTTGTTTTGGGTGTGATTTTTCCGGCGACATCCTTGTAGTCGATATTTCCGGTCCAGGGGTCAATATCAGCCCAAACGATTCCTGCCCCCATTGCGAGAATCGGTTCGTTTGTTGCTGAGCAGGTCATAGCGGTTGAGATGACTTCGTCGCCGTAGCCAACGTTTGCCAGTCTAAGCGCTAACTGCAGTGCGGCGGTTCCGTTATTCAGTGCCAGGACGTTATCGTTGTCGAACCACGGCCCAAGCTGACGCTCAAATTCCTCCACCCTGGGGCCTTCGCCTATGTAGCCGCTCAACAGAACCTTGCGCAAAGGCTCCATTACGCTTTCGGGTATAAAGACCTTAAACAGAGGAATATTCTTTCCCTCGCCGGACAGTAGTTTTTTTACCGATTCGTCAACGCTCTGTGTGGATTTGTCAACACTCTGCATACTAATAGTCCTCCTTGATTCTGCAAAACTTGCTAAATTGATTCTCAGCTATCCAGTGAATCATCCGTAATTATGCTCTGAATTATCTCCAGAGACAAAATTTTGTCAATAATTCGATTGCATTTTTTTATTGTCCTTTCCTGCAGAGGGAATTCCTGTGGGTTTACAGCCTGTGTAGCGTGGGCAAGGTGTATAACATATTGGCCCATTATTGAAACCGGCAACTCAACGGTCTTGTAGCCGCGCTCAAGGAGTTCAAAATAGAGCTTCTGGCCCGCTGTCAGGCCCTGGTCTCTACCCATCAAAAATGACAGGTTCTCCCGGCGTGCGACGTCCGTTCGGTAAATACAACATATTGTCCGATTGTGATAGCGGAATCTGCTGATGGAGCCCGGTTTTTGAAGGATTTTGCGCTTGAAGCTTTTGAAATCAGTTGCTTTCTTGAGGAGGATTCGCCATTTCGGCGTCAATTCGATTTTGTCGGAACCAACACAGCTTACGTTTTCATCATTGCTGAAGTAGCTAATCAGCTCGGTGAGCCAGTTGTCCTTCTGAACAAAGGTATCCGAGTGCATAGAGACATAAAATTCAGTGTTACAGCTCTGAAGACCAAGGTCCAGTGCTGCACCTTCATCATAACTGCCGCGCGGTTCACCGGCCTTATGACGCCGCTCGATTAAGCGAATCCAACTCAAGCGTTTGAGATACTCCAGAGATTCATCCTGCGAATCGTTGTCGACAACGATGACCTCATATGGATACCTCGTGAACTTGCGGATGCTGCGCAGGCAGAGCCGTGTGAAGTCAAGGGTTTTGTAATTTATAACGCATATCGTTGCTTTTGCTTTTAGCACATCCGCCATTGATGGGACTTGCCTTCCGCTCTTTTATCGATTTGAGTACATAGAATCGTAATATTTCTGGTATTCGCCGGAGACGACGTTTGCCAGCCATTTTTGACTCTGGAGGTACCAGTCTATGGTCTTGTTGATACCTTCCTCAAAGCTAACGGAGGGTTGCCAATTCAGGTCCTTAATTATTTTGCCTGCGTCAATGGCGTATCGCCTATCGTGTCCCGGCCTATCGGTAACATGCTTAATCAGCGATTTTGGTTTGCCCAGGCGCTCAAGTATCAGGTCAATGACTTCGAGATTTGTCTTTTCATTACAGCCGCCGATGTTATAAATCTCGCCGGGCGGTGCTTCAGTTAAGACCTTCCATATAGCTGTGCAATGGTCGTACACATACAGCCAATCCCGCACGTATAAGCCGTCACCATAAACGGGTAATTCTTTATCATTGAGGGCATTGTTAATCATCAGCGGGATTAATTTTTCCGGGAACTGATATGGGCCATAGTTGTTTGAACATCTGGTGATGTTACATTTTACTGTCCAGGTATGACCGAAAGCTTTTACGAGATGGTCTGCCGCGGCCTTGCTGGCTGAATACGGCGAATTCGGACTCAGGGGCGTTTGTTCGGTGAATTTGCCCTCCGGGCCGAGCGAACCATACACTTCATCCGTCGAAACTTGAATGAACCGCTCTAACTTTTTATCACGGGCGACTTCGAGCAGGGTCAATGTGCCGGTAACATTGGTTTCGATAAAAACCTTCGGCTCGGTGATTGAACGGTCCACGTGGCTTTCGGCAGCAAAGTTAATAATCGTGTCTACCCGGTACTGCCCGATGATTTTTTCTATCAGGGCCCCATCGCAAATGTCGCCCTTGATAAATTTGTGGTTAGGGTGGTTTTCAAAGCCAGCGAGGTTTTCAAGATTGCCGGCATAAGTGAGCTTATCGAGATTGACGATAAAACAATCGGGATGCTCTGAAAGCACCATTTGCACGAAATTGCTTCCTATAAATCCTGCACCGCCTGTAACCAGAACTTTTCTCATAACCGCCTCAAAAAACGTTCTAACAACACCTGCCAGGGCTGGATTGGTTCATTGAGCAAGGCCTTAATTTTGCTACAGTTGAACCGGCTATTTAAGGGCCTCACAGCAGCACTGACGTAATCGCTGGTTTTGCAGCTACTTAAGTCGACCAGCATATTGAGCTTATCAAAAATATATTTTGCCATTTCAAAACGGCTAACGTAGCCGGCACTTGCAAAATGAAATAAGCCCTCGGGTTTTATCTGTAACAACTTGCAAATCACTTTAGCAACTTCCGTTGTAGCTGTTGGTGAACCTACCTGGTCATCAACAACCTTTAGCTGCTTCTCAGTCTCTGCTTTTTTTACAAGTTTGGTTACGAAATTATTGCCGTGCAAACCATAGGTCCATTCGAGACGCATTATACAATAGCGGCAGCGGCTTTCAACTAAAAGCTTCTCGCCGGCCAGTTTGGTTTTGCCATAAGCATTTATCGGGTTTGGCAAGTCGGTTTCAAGGTAAGGTCTTTCAGATTTGCCGTCAAAGACAAAATCGGTGCTGAT
>JAUWBI010000070.1 GCA_030601745.1 Phycisphaerae bacterium | reverse complement strand
ATCCAGCATCAACCATCCAGCTTTGTAACATGAAAAAGCTCGTAGTCATTTGACTATGGTTCGTTTCCCAACCTGTCACCGGCTGGAGCATGAAAAAGCCCGTAGTCATTTGACTATGATTCATTTCACGACCTTTCGCTGGCCGGAGCATGAAAAAGCTCGTAGTCATTTGACTATCCACCTGAAAACTTGTCACTCTTTTGGAGTAAATCGCAAGAATTAACTTGAATTGGTATTATACGCATCAAAAGCCCCAAATGCCCGTAGTCATTTGACTATCCGCAGCCGACATCTCACTTGGTAAAAGGTGGGCAAAAAAAGTGCTTTTTTGGTCGTTTTTTTTATTGACTTTTGTTCGGAAATCTGTTAAAATATCTGTATGTTTGCCAGTAGGCAAATGATAACCCGCCAGTAGCTTGCCCCTTTCCCTGTGGGGGGCGCCGGATATAGCGGAGAACCGCACGTTTTCGTATCAGCAGATACACGCAAAAAAACATTATCTGTCAAGCCAGACAAGGTTTTGAACATTTAAATTTGTGTAATTTGGATTTGTTTAGGATTCTTGTCCGCAGTAGTCTTGACGTAGGCGGATCGTGCTTCGGATTTTGGATTTCAAACTATCAGATAACTCCTTACCCAATATGATGATACAGTCAACTACCAATAATCATTTATCAATAATCAATAATCATTTGGCATTCTGCCCTCTACATCTGTCGAGAACGCTCTACAAATCAGCTCTTTTTATGCAAAACAAACCCAATTTGCTGGATGCCAAAATGAACATAACTTCTCTTATAACAAAGGATTATGAAGAAAAATGCGGATAAGGGCTATGAAAAAACAAAGCCAAAACAAACCCAATCAAACCCAATCCCCCAGCGCGATACGCAATACGCAATACGAGATACAAACCCAATCAAACCCAATTTCAAACGGGGCAAGGGGAATTTAAAATTAATGCTTGACTCTTTCGAGCCGAGCGAATAATGTAACAGCAGGTAACTATTGAACGGCGATAGTACCGGCAAGAGTTTTCTTAAAAGAAAGGGAATAGATACAATGAATATTTATGTAGGAAATTTGCCTCATAAGGCAACCGAGGATGAGGTCCGTCAGGCTTTTGCAGAATTCGGGGAGGTCGCAGAGGTTCGTCTAATAGTGGATAAGTTCAGCGGCGAATCAAGAGGATTCGGCTTCGTAGAAATGCCCTCTAAAGCTGAAGCAGAAAAAGCTATCGAAGAAATGAACGGCAAGGAGTTTATGGAACGAGCTTTGAATGTGAACGAAGCCCGGCCGAAGGTCGATCGTGGCGGCCGTGGCGGTGGCGGACGTGGCGGCGGCGGACGAGGCGGTTTTGGTGGTGGCCGTGGCGGCGGACGAGGCGGTGGCGGTTTTGGTGGTGACCGTGGCGGAGGTCGCTACTAACGAGCAGTACTGCTGAAAGATTGGGGGTAAGTGCGCAAATAAGAGGGGCCCCGTCACAAGGCGGAGCCCCTTGATTTTGCCAACGTTCTGCTTTGGATTAGGCAGGGGTTACGTTGGTCGCACACGGGCCTTTTTTGCCCTCTCCGACCTCGAACTCAACCTTCTGGCCTTCCTCAAGATTGGCGTAGCCGGCCGTCTTGATTTCCGAGTGATGAACGAACAAATCGTCGCCGCCACCATCGGGGGTGATAAATCCAAAGCCTTTTTTCCCGTTAAACCATTTTACTGTACCTGTACTCACTATAGTGCTCCTTTGGCCTTCTAACTGGCCCTAAAATCTGTCTCTCGTATTTTTTCCAAGAGTATATTCCTGAGAGACGTGAGAATATGCCCAACTGACAGTTACTATACCAGGATGCCAATCAGAGTGCAATAAAAATAAATTAAAATAATCATAAGGGTACTTTGGGCCGGGAGGAGAGGACACAGCAATTTTTGAATTTCGATTGGCGATTTTCGATTTACAAGTTGAGATTGCCTCCTCTCGTAAGTAAACCCCGGCCACAGGCCGGGGCTAAATCAACGGCAACCCCCAAATAAATTTGGGGAGTAAATATGTTTTTCTACCCCGCACTTACGTTTGGGGCCCTGTTATTTTACTTTAGGCGGAATAGATAATGATGGCTCCGATGGCCAAGGCGATTACAGCAATAACTCGAAGAAGCAGAGCGGATTGTTTTTGATACCAATCAAGTATTCGTTTAATCTTTTGCGGCCCGAGTATAAATATCAATACTCCTCCTATCAGGAAAAGAATCCCAAAAGCAAATATGACCCAGAAGTGTTTGCATTCGCGGGCACCAAGTAAAAATATTACTGCCAGGGCCAGTCTTAACAGTCCTGCTAAGTATATGCGTTTTCCATGTTTGAAGAATTCCATCAACCATTTCATAACATCGGGCCTTAGCAAATACACAATCCCAACAACAACGATAACTATGCCTAAACTTCGAATAATAATGTCCATACCCATAATCTTTTCCTTTCATTTTCTTCCGATACTGTAATATTCAAATCCTGCCTTTTTAAGTACATTTGGGTCGTAGAGGTTTTTGCCGTCGAAGATAACAGGTTTTTTAAGTTTTGCTGTGATAGCTTCGAGGTCGGGGTTCCTGAATTCCTGCCAATCGGTGAAGACGACCAGGGCATCAGCGTTATCAAGTCCATCGTATCCGTTCCGGAAGATTTCGATTTTGCCGTCCAGGGCCGTCATTGCCGCGGGGCCGGCTTCCGGGTCATAGCCATTTACCTTCATACCCCAGTCGAGAAATTTCCTTATGCAGTAAATTGCGGGTGATTCTCTGACATCATCGGTTTTTGCCTTAAAGGCCAGTCCCCAAATTGCTAACGTGGTTTTGTCTTCTCGGCCGGCGAAATAATCCTTAATGCGTTTTGCAAATCGCTCCTGTTGATTTATATTTACCTGCTGGACTGACTTAGCTATTTTCATTTCGACGCCATATTCGTCGCCGGTATGAATCAGTGCCCGAACATCTTTGGGCAGGCAACTGCCGCCAAAGCCTACGCCGGGGAATAAAAATGACGGCCCAATCCGCGAGTCGCTGCCGATGCCCTGTCTTACCTGTTCGACATCTGCACCGATGCTTTCGCAAAGCACTGAGAGTTCATTCATAAATGAGACTCTTGTTGCCAGCATCGTATTGGCTGCATACTTGGTCATTTCAGCGGAGACAATGTCCATAAATAGTATTCGCTTGCTCTTTCGCATAAATGGGTCGTAGAGCTGTTTCATTATTTCCTTAACGGCTGGGTTGGTTGTGCCGATGATTATCCTTTCGGGACGCATAAAGTCATCAATGGCAGAGCCCTCTCTGAGAAACTCCGGATTACTTACATAATCAAACGGCGTTTCTGTTCTGGATTTTATAATGTCCGTTATTTCCCTGTGTGTACCTATCGGCACAGTGCTTTTTGTTACAATAATTCGATAGTCGTTGAGGTTTTCGGCGATATCGGCGGCGACTGAAAGGACAGCCGATATGTCGGCTGAGCCGTCTGGTGCCGAAGGCGTACCAACACCGAGAAAGATGATAAGCGAGCTGTCCACTCCATATTTCAAATCGGTTGTGAAGCTCAGTCGTCCGAGCTTTTTGTTGTGTTTGACCATTTCGGTCAGGCCCGGCTCGTAAATGGGGATTACTCCGTCTTTCAGGTCTGCAATTTTGTCGGCGTCATTATCCACGCATACGACATTGTTGCCGGTCTCCGCCAGGCAAGCTGCCGTTACCAATCCGACGTAACCAACCCCAACCACACAAATCTTCATTTTATATCTCCTATTATTCAGCTACACAGGGCAGCCACACGGGGCTGCCCCTACTGTCCACTATCATCAATCTCTATCATATCGGTGTCTATCTCGACGCTTGCCGCCTGGCCGAGCATATCTATCTGCAAAACGAGACGTGCAGCCTTTTGTGTTCTGATGACGATACCGTGCAAATCGGCTAACGGCCCTGCTATGACGCGGCAATGCTGACCTGCTTTGATGTACTTGTGCGGTGCGAGGGGGACACCGGCTTGAAGAGCTTGCTCAATTTGCGACAGCTCGTCAAGTAATCTCTGCTGGTCTTTGACTTCGATTATATTGGCTACACGATTTGTTCGCAATAGTTCGACGCGCTGGTTTTCATTGCCGCAAAAGAACAAATATCCGCTGAACAACGGCAGCAGCGACCGTATGGTTCTTTGCCTTCGACGCCGAACCTTCCAGGTCATCGGTAGAAAGTAGCTTATATCTTTGCGAATCAAATTCTGTGCCAGGGCTTTTTCGTTTCTGCTTCTGGTGTGAGCGACCCACCATAAGCCGGTAAAATCACGGATGGATTTTACTTCGGGCCAGGTTATAGGTGGATTTTCACTTGGTTTGAGCAACTTTATTTTCCTTAGTCTAATCCGTTAGAATTTTCCCTTTTGTATCGTATTATTGCTTCATTATAGAGCTTTTAACGGTTACAGAAAGGGAAAAATTTCTAACGTGGTCAAAAGAATTGGCCATTTGGAATTGACTATTTTCGAGTTTCGATTTAGGATTGACCGCTGGTTATTGAAAAATGGGAATAGGGAATCGAAAATTGATTAGTATTTTATTCACCTGCATCGGCAGACGGGTCTCGTTGCTGAACAGTTTTCGCCGGGCGGCGAGGCAATTGAAAATAAACGCCTCGTTCTTTGGTACGGATACCACTGTGCTAAGTTCCGCCCTGCAATTGTGCGATAAGGGTTTTCTGGTTAAGCCGATAACACACGCCGGCTATATCAAGCAGCTGTTGTCAATTGTCAAAACCAATAAGATAAAAGTGCTTATCCCTACCGTTGATCTGGACCTGAAACTTCTGGCGCAGAACAAGTCGAAATTTGCTGCGATGGGCTGTTGTGTGCTTGTCTCGCCTCCGGAAGTGGTCGATATTTGCCAGGACAAGAGGAAAACGTATAGTTTTTTAGTCAAAAACGGTTTTGATACTCCCGTTACTATGAGTGTTCGGACCGCGCTTTCAAAAAAGAAACTCAACTGGCCTTGCTTTCTAAAGCCCTGGGATGGCTATGCCAGCAGAGGAAATGCCGCCGTGAACAATCGCAAAGAGCTGTTATTCTTTGCGAAAAGAATACCAAACTGTATCGTTCAGGAATTTATCAAAGGTGCTGAACATACCTGCGACGTATATGTTGATTTTGATATGAAGGTCCGCTGTGTTGTACCGAGAAAACGCATCAAGGTAAGGGCCGGCGAGGTGAGCAAGGGAGAGGTGGTAAAACACCCGGCCATTTGCCGCGAAGCCGCGAGATTGGTTGAGAAACTCGGGGCTGGGCCGGGTGTTATAACTTTGCAATTGTTTCTTACCGACGAGGATGAGGTAAAATTCATCGAGATAAATCCGCGATTCGGGGGCGGCGTGCCACTGTCAATAAAAGCAGGCGCCAACTTTCCGAAATGGATATTGCAGGAACTGCTCGGTAGAAAAGTAAATATCCGTTTCGACGGCTTCAAAGGCAATTTAATTATGCTTCGCTACGACGGCGAAGTCTGGCTGGAAGATACTAATTCGAGAAGAGCTGAGAGATGATACTTGATAATATAATTGGGCCGGCCCGGCCGGTTACGTGGATATTGCAGTTTTGGCCTATATTGGCGGGTTCTTTTGCCGGTTCATTGGGCGCTACCTGGCTGTGCAAAAAGATAGCTGTTAAATTCGGAATCGTTGACAGGCCGGATGACCTGGTCAAAACACACAAAGAGCCCATAGCTTATCTCGGTGGTATTGGTATGCTCGTCGGCCTGACAGTCGGTGTGCTGGCAGGTATCAGCTGTTTGAGAAACGAAGATTTTTTCAGCCCTGCGTTGAAGTGGCTGCTGGGAATACTGGCCGGCGGGGCGATAGCGTGTTTTGTCGGACTTGCCGACGATGTATTCGACATAAAGCCGAAGCAAAAATTCGCCGGCCAGATTGTCGCTGCTGTTATTCTGCTGTTGGTGGGTATTGTGCCGAATTTGTATCGTATCGCCGACCCATTAAATTTGCCGATGTCCCATAATCTTGAGACGATTCTGAGTATTTTTATTGTGATATTTTTTGTTCTTGGCGCAACGAACTCGTTAAATCTGCTCGACGGACTCGACGGACTCTGCGCGGGGGTGACGGCGATTATTACCATTGCTATGCTGCTTCTGTCAATACATCTGGCGACGTGGGGATTCAGCGAGGTTGGTGACCCTGTGCGGATAATAATTTGTCTTGGGCTTGTAGGGGGCGTCTGTGGCTTTTTGCCTTTCAACCGGTATCCAGCGAAGATATTTATGGGCGATGCGGGCAGTATGCTGCTGGGCTTTATGGTAGCTGCGCTGATGATTTTGTTTGCCGAGCAAGTTCCACGGTGGTGGTTGGCTTCGATAGTTGTTTTTGGGTTGCCCATTCTCGATACCGCCGTTGCACTGGTGAGGAGATTGCTCAATCACAGGCCATTGTTCGTTTCCGACCGCGGCCATATTTACGACCAGATGATTGACAGAGGAATACCACTGAAAAAGACCGTTGCTATTTCTTATGTGCTCGCTGGTGCTTATGCTGTAATCGGCCTGGTGATGAGCCAGATAAGAACAAGATATGCTGCGGTTGTGTATGTTTTGGTTTTTGTAGTCTCGGGCTTAGTTGTCTGGAGGAAAGGTTACCTGAAAATGGAGGGGCTGCGGGGGGCCATTCGCAAGGAAGATTGACACAGGAATCCGTCAATCACCTATCTTCCAGACAATTGGCCGCTGCTTGCGTCCGCCTGCCGCCGAGACGGTATAAACGTCTCCTTCCGACAACCATTGTTCTATGGATTTTTCACTCAATACCGGCAAACCTTCACTGCTTGCGTAGTCGGATATGATTCTAATATCTGCTCTTTTGCCCCTGACTTCCTGCATATATAACAGCGGATAAACCATCGTGTTGTCGGCATAAACGACGGCACCGGGCTTAAGCTCCTTGAATACTTCATCGGCGAATTTTTCCGCCCCCCTGTAACCCGTCTTCCAGGGTCGTAAAAACCATACGTAGTCATTGCGGTAGGGGACATCTGCCCTTGTGGAAAGATTAAACTGCACCTTTTTCGCTACAACAGGAGCGATGATATAAGCTGGCACCGGCAGCAGGGCAAGGGCAAGGACTATCCAACGCAGAATCTTGCGATTAGGCCGGGTAATAAGAAAATTAAAACCGACACCAATCAGGATGGAAACCAAACAATAAAAGGGTATGAAAAATGCGTATCTGTCCGGCACCGTATATCGAAAAGCAAATGCAAAGAAAAAAACTAAAAGTGCCAGAAGGACATTTTTAAAACCGCGGCCCGGTGATACCTTCTTCAGGCCGTAGAGACCTGCAAAGAAGAGAAGAAAATTTGGCGTCGGGAAATTGTATGCCAGAAAAACAAGATTTTCTTTGACAAGCCCGGCTGATAGAGACGTGTTAAGAACATCTCCTCGCCATTCATTTCCGAAAAGCGCTGAAGCCACCGTGGCTGTAAAATCGCCGGTTTGAACGATATTCTTTATGATGAGGCATTCATAGGGAGCTGCACCGATGACCCACAGCCCGGCAATAATACCGAGGTGTCTTAATCTAATTTGTTTTTGAACTAATAAAGCTGCCAGAAATGTCAGGTAGCAGGCAAAGGCAATAACAGCCCACAGATGGTTTGCGATTGCCAGGCCGTTGAAAAGCCCCAGCAGATATAAAAACACCATTCGTTTCGTTTTAACGTATTGCAGCAGCATCAGCAATTCGGCTAATAACAGTGCCGTATACAAAGTATAGTCTTCTGCAATTACGGCGTGCCGCCAAAAAGTATGTGAAAGGGCAAGAGTAACAGCGGCAAATATTGCAGGCAAATTCTTCTTGAGCCATAGGCGCAGCAGCAAAAACAGGTTCGCAATGGTAAATGCTGCTGCAATTGCTGAAATCAAATTTATTCTGTATGCGAATTCGCCGAGCGGTATGTATTTTACTGCGATGCCGATAATATGGTAGAGCGGATGTGAAAGGGCCAAACCGAGGTTGCCCTCAAGGTCGTTGTGCCAGATTCGGTATTGGTACATTCCGCTGTCCTGCCAGAGCGGCCCTGGCGCGCAGGTCACTACATAAAGCACAGCCGCCGCTAAAAAGACGGCAATGTAACTCGCCTTAAGATTGTCGGAACTTAACGCTTGCATATTCGGATTTCGAATCGATTAAATGGTTACAGTCAGGTATTGGGTATCATCGGCAAACCGTATCGCTCCTTCATAATCGGCAGGGACAAGTAAGCAGTCGCCTGCGTTGAAATCAACGGTATTTCCTTCGGCTCCGGCAATTGTTCCAGAGCCGGTAAGAATAATCAGCGTTTTCATTTTCCCCGGTGGCAAGAGCAGCTCACTGCCTTTGGCCTGTGCGTCTTTATCCATTTTGAAGTATTCGCAGTCTATCAGCCGACCTGTCGTTGTTACCGAAAGATTATCGCCGGAGGCGCCGAAGTGGATGCTTTCCAGCGCTTCTTCGATGTGAAGCGGTCTGGCCTTTCCGCTGTCGTCAACTCTGTTCCAGTCAAAAACTCGGTACGTGGTGTCGGATGGAGTTTGAATCTCGGCTATCAGCAGGCCTGCTCCGATGCTGTGGGCGGTGCCGGCGGGAAGGAAATGACACTGGCCGGCCTCGACAGATACTTTTGTTAGTAGCTCTGCTACGCCGCCTTTCTTTATAGCTTCGGCAAATTGCTCTTTGCTTACGCCTTTTTTCAGCCCTTTATAAATTACCGCACCCTCGGCAGCGGATATAATATACCAGCATTCGGTTTTTGGCACTCCCTTGCCTAATCGCCGGCAGGTTTGCTCATTGGGGTGGACCTGCACGCTCAAGATGTCCTCGGCGTCGAGAAATTTAATTAGCAGCGGAAAAGGCCCCGAGAAATTTTCGTCACCGGTTATTTCTTTTGGATATTTCTGAATTACCGAGTCAAGAGTTTGACCGGCCAATTCGCCGTTTGAGATTACGGATTTGTCGTCCGGCAAATCGGCCAATTCCCAGCTTTCGCCGATTTTTTCGCCGGGGGGTATATCCTTATTGAAAAACTCTCGCAGCTTCCGGCCGCCCCATATACGCTGCTTGTATATCGGCCTGAATTTTAGTGGGTATGGTTTCATTGCGGATATTTTATCTTGCCGCCGAGTGTTTGTCCACCGGTTGGTTCGTGTTTTTGATGTGAGCTAAAACTTTGCTCAATGGTGCGAGTGCGGCACATGGTCGCCTCTGACGAACAGAAGTGGGAATACTATATCACTAACACAGCAGGGCAGCCAGACTGCTAAGAACAAAAATCCGAAACTGCCCACCGCTCTCCAGGCTGAGAGCTGACCCGCCATCGCCATGAGCATATGAAACGACGAAGCCCAGGTGCTCAGCAGAACATGGCCCGCGTGCGGGAATTTGGTCTTGGGTCTCAGATATGCTATCAGCACACCCGCTACAGCCGCCGGTATTACCAAGTACCAGCCTTCAATGAAACCAATGTGTGCGTGCTCAGCGAAACTTGTATGCTCGTGAGCGTGGACGTGGATGTGCATGCCCAATAGCAGCTCGCCAATGTAAGGAATTAGCGAATCACTCAAGGTTGCAATTCCAATTGAGCCAAAAAATCCGATTAAGAGGACCATAATGAATTTTCGCCTTTTCGTGTGAAGCTGAAACATCGAGGCGGTTACCATCGCACTTAATAGCACATGAGCGGGGTGAAATACGTAGAATAGCCCTTTGCTTGTCTGGTGCTCGATATTTTTGAACAGCAGCATCAAAACGATGCCTGTCAAGGCGCCGAACAAGGTAAACGGCGCATGTCTTTTCAGCTCTACCGCTATATTTTTAATTTTTTCCCCTGATGGCATTGTCAGCTCCACTTCTAAAGATTTATTACCGAGTCAGGGCCATATAGCTTCCTGGATTCGGGTGCACAATTATACATAAAGTTGCGCATCTTGCAAAAGTTTTCCTTTTAAGGTATGCAAAAGCCATTGCAGATTTTAGCTCAAGTGGGTAAATTATTGCTCCGGGCTGCCGGCAGAATAACGGCAGAGTTTGCCATAACTTGAGATAAAAAGCAAGCAGACGCAGAATGAGGATTATAGAGACAATATCCGGCCTTGAGAAAATAGAGAAGGGCTGTGTGCTGACTATTGGGAATTTCGATGGCGTCCATCTCGGCCATCAGGAAATTTTAACCGCTGCCAGACAAACCACGGCAGAAAGGCGGACGCAATTGGTGGTGATGACTTTCGAGCCGCATCCGCTTGTTATCTTACATCCGCAGGAAAAGCCCGGCATTCTAACGTCATTGGCGTTGAAAAAGCATCTTCTCGCTGAATTCGGGGTGGATTGCCTTTTTGTCCTGGAGAGCACCCCTGGGCTTCTAAAGCTTTCGCCACAGGATTTTGTGGAGCAGTTCATCGTTAAGAACATTCAGCCCGGTGTTGTGGTTGAGGGCGAAAGCTTTAACTTCGGATATGGCCGGGGCGGTGGTGTTTATACGCTGCAAAAGTTGGGGGCCGAGAAAGGCTTTGACGTTTCTGTTATTGGGGCCAGAGAGGTTAAACTCTCAACAGGCCAAATGGTTAAAGTTTCAAGTACAATTATTCGCAATATGCTCGAAAGTGGTAATGTAGCCGATGCCGCTGTTGCATTAGGCAGGGCTTATCAGCTGATTGGTCAGGTGGTGCCGGGATGCGGCAAAGGAAAACAATTAGGCTTTCCAACAGCAAATATAGAACCCGTTTGGCAGCTTATCCCTGCTGAAGGCGTTTATGCCGGCTTTGTCCAGGTCGGCGACAGCGCCGAGCAGGTCTGCGAAGTGCATAACAAAGTCCCAGCCGCCTTTAGTATCGGCAGGTCAGAGACTCTTGGCAGCGATAATCCTCTGGTGATAGAAGCCCACATACTAACCGACAACATCGGCGATTTGCACGACAAATGGCTCGCTATGGATTTTGTAAAACGCATCCGCGACCAGCGGAAGTTCGAGACAGAATCGCAGCTTGCCGCCCAAATCACAAAAGACTGCGAAAAGGTAAGGAGGATTTTGAAGAAATTTTAGCCACAGATTAGCACAGATAAAGAATAGTTAAATCAGCGAAATCTGTGGCAAGAAAATAAAAAAGAATTGGTAAAGGATTATTATGGTAAGTGGAAACGATTTTCAGAAAGCGGTTGAGTTAATTAACAAGGCCAGTAGTGTTTTGATAACGACCCATATTAGGCCGGACGGTGATGCGTGCGGCTCAATTGCGGCATTGTCTGATGTATTGGGCGCCCTCGGCAAAAAGGTAAAGCCGATATTGTTGTCGCCGGTGCCGGAATGGTACGAATTTCTCTTTGCCGAAAAACTCCCAATCCTCGGCAGGGACGTCAGCTTCGAGCAGCTAAAACAAGGGCAGTTCTGCCAGCCGGATTTGATTATGATTATCGATACCAACAGTTACAGCCAATTGCCGCAGTTTGACCGGTACCTGAAGCAGAACGATAAGCCGGTTCTGGTAATCGACCACCACGTAACCGCCGACGGCCTCGGAGACGTTGAGCTGATTGATACAATCGCTGCGGGTACGGGCCTGATTGTTTTTGACTTGTTAAAATATGCCAACTGGCCGGTAACCGAAAAAATCGCTCAGGCACTCTTTGTCGCAGTAGCTACGGATACCGGCTGGTTCCAGTTCAGCAATACGGACAGCAGGGTTTATCGAAGCTGTGCCGAGTTGATTGACGCCGGGGCAAATCCCACGGAAATCTATCACGATTTGTACCAGAATTTCTCACATCAGCGGTTCAAGCTGATGACGGCAATGTTCAATACGCTCGAACTGCACCTTGACGGCCGATATGCAACCCAGCACCTGCTCCAGCGGGATTTCGAACGAGCCGGTGCTGCACACAAGGATACTGAAAATCTAATTGACGAATGCCGGCGGATAAGCACGGTTGAGGCGGCGGCTTTGTTTGTGGAATTGAAGGACGGCCGGATTAGATGCTCCTTGCGAAGCAGAGGTGCCGTCGATGTGCGCAAAATCGCCGCCAAGTTCGGCGGCGGAGGCCATACAATGGCTGCAGGCGTCTATCTGGACGGGCCTCTGGAAAAGGCAAAAGAGCTTATTCTCGCTGAAATGGCTGAACAATTTAGACAGCTGAACAGTAAATGATTTTCATTCGGGTGGACAGTAATCGGGACGTTCTCCGTTTTTATTTGGCAGGTAAACCTCTTTCAAAATAGTGCGTCCTTCGTCGCTATCGCCCGGAACCCAGTATTTGTCCTCAAGTCTGCGCACAAGTTTTCCGTACCCCCATCGCTCGGTATCACCCTCGGCTTTTGGCTTGATAGACTCGAGTCTTTCCATTATTTCCCTGGGCACACTGGTTTCCAAAAAGCCGATAAAGCGCTCGGATTCGTTTGGCTCATCGACATAACTGAATACATAGGCCTTGACCCCTGCCGGTCCTCCTTCTTGTAATGGCCCCGCAGCAGACTCGATGCGTAACGGCCCTGAAGGTGCCTCGATAGGCGGGATTTGGTCGTCCTTTCCAACGAAAAGCTGTCCGGTGTTCAGGTCATAGAACCATGCTTTGACACTCAGTTCAACTTCTTCTAAAGTCTTTTCAGGCCACATCCATATAACAATCGTCAGGAGTAAAAATACGGAAGCGGCGGTTATGCCGATGATTATCTTAGGGTTTTGCTGGTTAATCCATCTCCTCGCAGGCAGTAGCCTTGCACCCAGGCGTTCCCATTGCTCTCGAATTTCATAACGAAGCCAGTTAGGAATCCTAAAAAACATCTCAATATCCTCCAAAAATCCTGCGACGAGATGTTCCGCTCTACACAAAAATAATTCTAAAACTAACGTCCCTTGAGCGATTCAACCAGACGTTCTAAATCACGGTTATTGCCTGATGCTGCAGCCGCGTCTATTTCCCAATTCGCCAGCTCGACCGTCCGTGGGTCTTTCCATTTCCGGTACTCGCAGTGATAGTCTGCAAAAGACATGTTGCAGCCGTCAGTGTGCCTTGCTGTTATATTGTGACCCTTTTCGATGCGCCACCTTGACGTTTGCGAACTTATGTCTATGGGCTGGAAGCTGCCGACTATCCATCTTGTTCTGCTGGCTGCGTCGATAAAAACTATCTTTCTGGATGCGCCTGAAATACTTAATGTGCCAAAGGGCCTTACCCGACCGTAAGCATACCCGCCCATAGTGTTGGATATAGAATAACTCCGCAGAAAGCCACTGGCGTCGCTCTTGCACTTGTACAGGTCCGGGGTCCGCTCCGTATAATGCCACAGGATTCCATCCTCAATGGCTATTTTAGTACCGCCTACATTGTTGGACGGCAGAGCCGGCCCATCGGCAACCCAGTAGCTGCTCCCCGGAGTGTCATTCCAGTACGTATCGGGTGAGCAGAGTCTGTCGTCATTATCGTTGGCATAAAAATACCACGCTAATGTCAACTGTCTGAGATTGTTAAGACAGACTACACGCTTGCCAAGCTCCCTGGCCCTGCTTAACCCCGGCAGCATAATGGACATCAGCATTGATATGATGGATATCACAACCAGCAGCTCAATTAGTGTAAAACCACCCGGTCCAATCTTCCGAGCTGTATTTTGTTGCTGTTCAGGCATCTGTCTACCCTTATTTTCATACAAAGAAACGCAACCAGCCGGCAAACCCTAACATCTATTATACAGTAATTGTGCTTCATCCGGCCACTCTTTTATTCTTCCTACTCCCCTTCGGCGTGGCTCAGGGCAGGCTTTTGGGGTAGGATCTTGAGATTGGGTTTGATTGGGTTTGTTTTCCCGGAGTCTGAAAGCGTGGTACATTTTCATAATCCTTTGTTAAAACAGAACTTACGTTCATTTGAGCATCCAGCAAATTGGGTTTGTTTGGGTTTGAATTGGGTTTGTTTTCACCAAGTGTCCAATTGGATTTATTTTTATAATCCTTTGTTATAAAAGAAGTTACGTTCATTTGAGCATCCAGAAAATTGGCTTTGTTTTGCATAAAAGGGTCGATTTGTAGAGCGTTCTCGACAGATGTAGAGGACCGAGGACAGAAGACAGAAGGCAGAGTGGATTATAGATTGGTGAATTGGTGATTGGTTCATTGGTTAACTGGTTCATTGGTTAACTGGGTAATTTGTTATTGGTTATTAGTTATTGACGATTTAGAATTCACGAAACTGGGCCTGCTGGCCCTAAGACCGTGCCACTCTGTGGCTTACGACGTGTAATCTGAAATGTCATCTTCGCCTACTGGCGGTTTATGCTAGGTATTTTAACAGAAATTCAAACAAAAGTCAAGAAGAAAATTAGCTCGATTCTGGATTCTGGATGCGTAGATGCGTTTATGCGTAAATGCGTACTACGGGGTTTTTTGTACAGGTATATAAGTATATGCGTATATACTTATGGAGTGCTTTAAGAATCATGGTTTTTGAAAGAGGGGTTTGTGGTTTTTGAAAGAGGGGTTTGTGGTTTTTGAAAGAGGGATTTATGGTTTTTGAAAGAGGGATTTGAGAGGGAGATTTTTTTATTTTTAGCCACAGATTTTTTAATGGTGATTGGTAAATGGTGAATAGTTAATTGGTGAGTGGATAGCGGATAGAAAAAGTAGAGAATAGCCACAGAGGCCAGAGAGAGAAAAAAGTTTATCAGGTAATCAGGTAAACAGGAAGTGGATATCAGGGGAACAAGAGAACAGGGGGTATAGCGTATAGCGTATAGCGTATTTCATAGCTCGTATTGCGTATCGCGTATTGTGTATTGCGTATTGACCATACACGGAACACCATTAGTTAATGATTAAATTTGACTTGGGCGGCTTGCCCGATTCGTGCGGCTCTCCGCTATATCTGGCGCCTACTGGCGGTTTATGCTAGGTATTTTAACAGAAATTCAAACAAAAGTCAAGAAGAAAATTAGCTCGATTCTGGATTCTGGATGCGTAGATGCGTTTATGCGTAAATGCGTACTACGGGGGTTTTTGTACAGGTATATAAGTATATGCGTATATACTTATGGAGTGCTTTAAGAATCATGGTTTTTTGAATTAGGGATTTGAGGTAGAGATTTTTTTTTGCCGCGGGGACAGGCGAGAGCGCAGAGAAATAATCAATTTTTTGGGCCGTGGATTAACGCGGATGGGCACGGATTCTTGAGCCTGCCCTGGGCAACCACATGGGGTTGCCCCTACTTGTCTACCAACGTATCAAGGGCCGAAGGTGCACTGTGAGCGGGCCTGAAAAAGAATATTTTTTGCTTGAAATATTGCAACGGGGTGTGTTATGCTGTTTTTAGGTGTTTTCCGGCTATCCGGGAGGTGGGTGGATAGCTAAAAGCGGCACTTTTAGCACCCATCTGCCTGAATTGCCATAAGATAAGCGAGCATTGCAATGCGCAAAATCGCAAAAACAGGCACTTTTTTTAGGAGGAAAAAAATGGTTAATTCAAGCAAAACTTTCGGCAAATTAACAATTCCGTTACTTGTATTGCTTGCCATCTGCTTTTCCACCTTGTCGGCTCAAGGTCAGTATGGTCCGGGAGGCGGAACGTCGTCGAACCCGTACCAGATATTAGAACCGTACCATATGAACGCCATCGGGGATAATCCCTCTCATTGGGGCAAGCACTTCAAGCTGATGAATGATATCGACCTGAGCGGTTATACGGGAGCGGATTTCAATATCATTGGATCAGGTTGGGCTGAACCCTTTACAGGTGTTTTCGATGGTAACGGATATAAGATTTATAATTTTAGCTACGGGCCTATTGCCTCCGATAGCTATGTTGGAATTTTCGGGATGGTTTATGGAGCTAATGCTGAGATTAAAAACATGGGATTAATAAATCCAAATATCGATGTGGGAGCATTCATGACCGGCGGTCTTGTCGGGCGGTTGGTACAGGGTGTCATATCAGGATGCTATGTGGAAGGAGGTAGTGTCACCGGGGATGATTCTGTCGGCGGGTTGGTGGGAGACAGTGGTTTTATTAATGCGGAGATTATCAACTGTTGCACCAACACCAGCGTTTCAGGAGATTGGGGTGTCGGCGGCCTGGCGGGATGGAATAACGGAGAAATCAACAACTGCTATGCAACCGGCAGTGTTGTGGGAAACTCAGAAGTAGGCGGACTGGTCGGATCAAACGAAGAATTTGCATTAATCTCCAATTGCTATGCAACAGGCAGTGTTGAAGGGTCTGATAGTACCGGGGGATTGGCAGGAAGGAATTGGGGCGGCACAATATCGAATTGCTATGCCACGGGAAATGTTTCGGGAGATGACGAAACCGGGGGATTGGTGGGACAAAATTCCGGTGCGAATGGCTTTACGGCAACGATAACTAATAGTTATGCTACCGGCGATGTTACAGGGAGTTACCATATCGGTGGACTGGTAGGTAGTCACGCTGGTTTTATTGATCCGGCGGAAATCACCAACTGCTATTGTGTGGGCGGTGTTTCGGGAGACACAAAAGTCGGTGGTCTGATTGGTAGTAATTTTGCCGGTTCGGTTGTTGATAGTTTCTGGGATAAAACGACCAGCGGACAGTCAAGCAGCGCCGGCGGAACCGAAAAAATAACTTCCGAGATGCAAATGGAGAGCACCTTCACCAGTGCCGGCTGGGACTTTGTAGGCGAGGACGACAACGGCACGGAATATATCTGGAGGCTCTGTGTTGATGGGACGGATTATCCCAAGTTATCCTGGCAATTTTTGTTAGGAGATTTTCTCTGTCCGGATGGCGTAGATATGATTGATATGGAGCATCTGGCACTTCATTGGCTTGATACTGGCTGCGATGAAACCAACGATTACTGCGACTGGGCTGAGATAAGTAATGACAGCACCATAGACTTTACAGACTTTGCAATACTCGCCGGCAATTGGCTGGCAGGCTGTTGAGAATTGACTCCGCCGTAGGCGGATCTTCGATATTTTCTATTGACTATTGAATATTTTGAGTTCCTTCGGCTTCGCCTCAGGATGACAAATTATGAGGGCCGTGAGGACAATGCTTGCGGCCTTTTTTATTGGTACGGGTTTAATATGAAATATCCGGGCTAAAAAACGGAAAAAACCTTATTTTTGAGCAGATTGCAGAACATTTTGCTGGAATTGACAGTAAATAACCATTAGGAGGGCGAAAAATAAAAAAAAATTTGAAAAAAGCTTGACTATGTGTCGATACCGTAATAGAATTAACTATAGAGGCGTTGGCTGGGATGTTTACCAGCCCGCCGGAAAGGACCAAGTTAGAATTTTGAAGGAAATGTTGATAGCTTATGTATTTTTGCTTTAAACTGCTGATGGGCAGGCGTTGATGTCCGCATTTTAGGAAAGCCGCTGGCAGTTTTAAGCAGCGGTTTTTTTGTTGCTCTTGTTTATAGTTAAAACCAAACGCTTGATGGCGTCGATATAGCTTTTGATTGGGCTCGTAGCTCAGTTGGTTAGAGCGCACGCCTGATAAGCGTGAGGTCGGTAGTTCGAATCTACCCGGGCCCACTTTTTCTTGGTAACCGGTAATTGGTAACTGGTAACTGGTGATTGGTAACTGGTAACTGGTAACTGGTGATTGGTAACTAATAATGGCGAAGTCCAGCTTCATAACCAATTACTAATAACCAATTACCAATTACGAGGCTGGGTTCGGGGACGTAGCTCAACTGGGAGAGCGCCGGCTTTGCAAGCCGGAGGTTGGCGGTTCGAGCCCGCTCGTCTCCATTCTGCTTCGCTAAAGCTTCGCAGAATAAATTCTCTTGGCTAAAGCTTCGCAGAATAAATTCTCTTAGCTAAGGCGAGGTAGACATTAAGCCCTACGAAGCCTTGGCGAAGTAGGGGCTCTTTGACAAGTTAATATGCAGATGCGTGGGATAAAACCCTAACAGTTTTTTGCTGTGAAGCAAAAAGCTTTAGATATGAGCGCTTATTTAGGCAAGTTGACCAACGTGTTCAATCAAAGATTGATATGGTCAAGTTACTAAGGGTGTATGGGGGATGTCTTGGCGTCGAGAGGCGATGAAGGACGTGGCAGGCTGCGATAAGCCCGGGGCAGGTGCCGAGCAACCGTTAATCCCGGGATTTCCGAATGGGGCAACCCGTCAGGACTGGGCAACCAGTTCCTGTCATCCCTGGCTGAATGCATAGGCCAGTGGAGGTCAACGCAGGGAACTGAAACATCTAAGTACCTGCAGGAAAGGAAATCAACCGAGACTCCGTAAGTAGCGGCGAGCGAAAGCGGACAAGCCCAAACCCAGCACTTATTTTTGCTCAGAAAGTAGCACGGGCTTCCAGCCCGTGTGCAGACACGGCCAGGATGGCCGTGTTACAACGCTGGTCAAAAATAAGTGCTGGGGGTTGTGGGCGCCGGTAAGCAGTTACAAAGGCATCGCAAGCAGAACGGTCTGGA
>JAUWBI010000030.1 GCA_030601745.1 Phycisphaerae bacterium | reverse complement strand
CTTATGGAGTGCTTTAAGAATCATGGTTTTTGAAAGAGGGATTTATGGTTTTTGAAAGAGGGCTTTGTGGTTTTTGTACAGAGATATAAGTATATGCATATATACTTATGGACTGCTTTAAGAATCATGGTTTTTGAAAGAGGGCTTTGTGGTTTTTGTACAGAGATATAAGTATATGCATATATACTTATGGACTGCTTTAAGAATCCTGGTTTTTGAAAGAGGGCTTTGTGGTTTTTGTACAGAGATATAAGTATATGCGTATATACTTATGAACTGCTTTAAGAATCGTGGCTTTTGAAAGAGGGCTTTATGGTTTTTGAAAGAGGGATTTGAGGTGGAGATTTTTTTATTTTTAGCCGCGGATTTCACGGAGAAAAAATGTATTAATTATTGTGTAAGAAATCGTGTGGGGCGAGGGGCGAGAGACGAGAGATTAGAGAATTGGTTACTTAGGTCATCAGGTGATCAGGAAATCAGGGTGCAGGATATCAGGAATCAGGATATCAGGATTACAGTGAATTAGAGATTGGAGATTAGAGGCGGAGGGAAAATTAAAGATTAAAATGTAAAATGCAAAATTGTGGAAGCCCTACGGGCAGAATTTTATGTGTTGATGGGAATTGGGGTTGTCAGAGGAATTTTTTAGACGCAGATTTCGCAGATTACGCAGAGAAATATAGCCACGGATTCCTTCGACTGCGCTCAGGATAAATAACACGGACACATTCTCCACAGTAGCACTGCTACGAAGTATGAATTGACACTGATAGTTCAATGGTAATTGACTGCGGGATTTTTCGGGAATTCTGTTGACGGCAAGGTGTGCGAAAGAGTATAATTGTGTAATCTTTGATAGCTTTACTGGAGACAGCCGGTGATGAAGAAATGGAACTTCATTAGCTCAATTCAACGGAATTTTACGAGAAGGTATCGGTGCGCACAGGGTGTGCCGTGAACCCCATTAGAAATTCTGTAGCGAGGAATAATAGGTTGCAAAAAAATCAAATTTCCCGAAAAACACGGGGAAACAGACGTCCGGCAACGACACCGGAGTTTTCTAACGGGGTGAAAATATTAACCGTTCCCTGCTTGGGCAGGGACAAGTTTGAAAGGGTTAAAAATGGAAACTAAAAAAGCAAAAACAAAAGTGGCAGCGACTGTGTTGGCTTTGGCTGGGCTGCTGGTGTTCTCGCTGTTTAGTATAGCCGGCGGCAGTCTGGAGCCGAGTGGGCCGCCCGGGCCGACGATGAAGACCTTAGATGAGGTCGAGCCGAGGATTCCCATCAGCCAGGCGGACATTCCGTTAACGATAAGTACACCCGGCTCGTACTATCTTACTGAGGATGTCACCGCAGCCGGAACCGCCATTACTGTAGCGGTCGACGATGTAACGATTGACCTGGCCGGTTTTGCCCTGGTCGGGCCGGGGTCAGGGACAAACTACGGCATTTATATGAGCGGGCGCAGCAACGTGGAAATCCGCAACGGCACAGTTCGCGACTTTTACCATGGTATCTACGAGGCCAGCTCCTCGGGCCAAGACCACCGGGTCATTGATGTCCGGGCCGTCTCCAATGGCCGAGGTGGCATTTATCTTTATGGCAAAAGCCATCTGGTCAAGGACTGCACGGCAAGTGACAACGGAACTTCGGCTACCGGCTCCGTCTACGGCATCCATGCCGGCACCGGCAGTACGGTGACCGGCAACACGGCCTACTACAACGGATATTCGGCTACCGGCATCGTCGTCTACGGCATCTATGCCGCCAACGGCAGTACGGTGACCGGCAACACGGCCTACTACAACGGACTTTCGGCTACCGGCACCGTCTACGGCATCTGTGCCAGCGGCGCCTGTACGGTGACCGGCAACACGGCCCGCAGCAACGGAAATTCGGCTGGCACCGTCTATGGCATCCGTGCCGACTACGGCTGTACGGTGACAGGCAACACGGCCTACTACAACGGACATTCGGCCACCGGCACCGTCTTCGGCATCTATGCCGGCTACGGCTGTACGGTGACCGGCAACACGGCCTACTACAACGGACATTCGGCTACCGGCGACATCGTCTACGGCATCCGTACCTACTCCGGCTGTACGGTGACCGGCAACACGGCCTACTACAACGGAGTTTCGGCTACCGGCACCATCTACGGCATCCGTACCAGCACCGGCTGTACGGTGACCGGCAACACGGCATACATCAACGCAGATTATGGCATTTATACGGGCACTTACTGCCTAGTTGACCAGAACACCGCATATGGCAACGGTACGAATATGTATACCGGGACAGGATGCCAGGTCGGACTAAATGTAGCACCGTAATAGAATAACGCAAAACAAACTGTAGATTAGAAAAGGATAGAGAAAATGAAACTTGGTAACGTAATCAAAACCTTTAGCGTTTGCGTCCTGTTGCTTGGCACGGTTAGTGTCGGCTTTGCCGAGAACATCGACCCTTATGAAGACGGCTCACAATATGCCTACGGCGAGAACGTTGGCTGGCTTAACTTTGAGCCGAATACAGGTAACGGCGTTCAGGTTGCCGGTGATAAGCTTACAGGTTACGTCTGGGCGGAGAATATCGGCTGGATAAATCTTTCCTGTGAAAATACCGGCTATTGTGCCACGGTCAATTTCGGCGTAGCCAATGACGGAGCCGGAAATTTGAGCGGTTATGCATGGGGCGCGAACGTCGGCTGGATAAACTTTGACCCTGTTGTGTCCGGAGACCCGACTGATTACGGTGTAAAAATCGACGGTGATGGTAATTTCAGCGGCTGGGCGTGGGGTGAGAATATCGGCTGGATAAACTTCCACTCCGCTGACCTATACGGGTACGGCGTTCAGGCGTGCAAGGTAAACTTTGAGGACCTTGCGAATTTCGTCGACGACTGGCTTGAAAGCGATACGGGGCTGCCGGGCAATTTGAGCGGTAACGATGAGGTTGATTTTGTTGATTACAGCATATTTGCCAATTATTGGCTCGATTATTGCCCGGGTGGCTGGGAGTTAAAATGAAAGTATTTGTTTACCGCTGAGAACGCAGATGATGAGTAGTTAATTAGTTAATTAGAGAATTGGTGAATTAGAGAATTAGTGAATTAGAGAATTCGTTCCGGGCAATCCGTCCCGGGGCCGGACAGGAAAATCAAATATTAAAAATCAAAGTGCAAAAATGAAGAGATTGCCGCCCCAGTGAGATAACGCTTCACTATCTCACGGGGCAGGCGGAGCTAAATATAACGGCAAGGCCCAAATGAATTCTGGGAAGAATAGGCCGCATTTAGTAATCGTAAAAGTGAGTGCCCTTGCTGTCGGTGCCGGTCCAGTTGAGCCCGAACTCGGCAGTTTCTTTTTTGTATAACCATCCGCTGGAGGTGCCGTCTACCGCTGCAGAAAAGGCGGTGGTTTCGGCCACATAGGCGATGTTCGATAAGTCGTTAAAGGGATTTTCGGGCAGTTTCTTTACGTAAGGGCCATATATGTAGGGGTCTAAAGGGACGGTGGAAGGTGAAACTGCGCCCGTTTCCGTAGTCGTGGCAGTGAATTGTAACTGTAGAAGTGCCGTCGGGGCGCCGGAGCCATTTACGTATCCCGGCGGGGTTCCCTCGTGCTGTAACTTATACAACTCGATCTGGGTCCGCATTGTACTGAGAGAGTCTTTGGCGGCTGACTGGCGAGCTGTTGCAATATGACCCTGCAACGTGGGAACAACGAGTGCGGCAAGGATGCCTAAGATTGCTACGACTAATATAACTTCGATGAGTGTAAAGGCCTTTTTTCTCATTTCTCCAGCCCAAGAAACATAAAAATTACGACAGATATTACCCATATCGGCCATTACGATGGGGTGCTTTGTCAAGGAACTCTGCTTTTTCGTGAATGGTTTGTTTATTGATAGTTCCATAGTGATAAAAGAAAAAGTACTTGAAAAAGTCTGCTTCGACCGATAATATCACTGTAATGTAATCTAAAACCAAGAATCTCTATTTTTTAAGGAGCAGAGCTATGGAAAAGAAGAATAGTTGTGCGAGGGCGGGATTTTCAACAATCTTATGGGGTGTTCTGGCGGTTTTACTATGTGCCGCACCGGACGTCCGGGCTGAAGATATAGATATAACTGAACCCGTACAGGGGGATTTGTGGGTACTAAGCAGCACGACGGTAAATCTTTCTGCGGATGTTGGGGGAACTATATGGGTGGAACCCAATAGCCATTTGAACATTCACAGCGGTGACGTTGGCGGTTTGGGCGTAGTTGTTCTTGAACCAGTTCAGGGTGAACCAAATGCGGTTGTAACGGTATATGGTACGGATTTTGTGGTTGACGGTACGCCTTACGAAACTCCGGCTTCCGTGGACATTTCCTACGGTACGCTGACGGGTAAGTATGGAGATGGAAACGATATTAATCTGCTGTTCATGAGCGACGTACCCATTTTTCTGGCGGCTCCTGGCGTGGCGATTGACATCAAGCCGGGGAGCTACCCGAATACCATCAACCTGGGTTCTAAGGGGGTGATTCCGGTGGCGATTCTCTCTGACGCAGACTTCGATGCGACGACGGTGGATCCGGAAACTGTGTCGCTTGCCGGCTCTGGCGTAGCCATGCGCGGAAAGGGTAATAAGCTCTTGGCCCACGAAGAGGATGTGAACGGAGACGGTCTGACGGACCTGGTGGTGAAGGTGAAGACTGAAAACCTTGACCCCGGTACGTTCCAAGACGGCATAGCAATCCTGACCATACATGAAACATCGAATCCGGAGAGCGCAATACTGTTCCAGGGTTCAGACCAGATTAGCATCGTGCCGCCGGATGGATAAACTCAGGTGGCACGGTTTGGGTATAATCGGGCGGTGTGGGCTGCCAAGAAAACGCGTGCATCGGCTGCAATTCATAATTGCCAACTAACGGGCTGTGAGCACCCCGCAACGCAGGGTTTTGAAAGCCGGCAAGCCGGCTTGCTTGCGGCCTTTTTTCTTGCCTTTAGCCGCAAATTGCAATAGTTTAGGGTCTACACAGAACTGCAAACGAATTCGGGGGCTTTTTATGAATGATAATTGATGAGGGCTTAAAGGTCAGAGTACTTCATTATTTCCTGAAAGTATACGGAGAGGTAGAAGTGGAAGACGTAATAAATCATCAAAATAGCGATGAGGAGATAGACCAGACGCGGCAGCCAGCGTGCAAATTCGGCAAACAAGAACTCGGCGTCTTCGGCATTGTTGTCGGCAAGGCGTTTTGTAACATCGTCGAGCTTGCCGGTTTCTTCGCCAACCCGCCAAATTTCCAGAAAATCCATCGGCAGTTTCGAGGGAAATCCGTCGGAGACCGGCCGCCCGGCCTTTGCACTTGCGGCAGCCGGTTTGAACAGGTCGGTTACGACGGCGTTGCCAGTGGCAGCCGCTGCCTTTTCGGCACAATCCGTAATGGGTACGCCGGCCTTTATGAGCACGTGGAATACCCAGCAGTAGCGGCTAAGGGCGAGTTTGTAAACAGCCCGGCCCAAGCAGAGCGGTATTTTTAGCGTCAGTCGGTCGAGCAGTCTGCGAAGAGGGCCGGTCTTCGGCGTCATACAGAGAATAACAAAGATTATCGCTGCTGGTATGTAAAACAATGAAAGGATTTTTACTACGGAGATAAGATAAACTTTTATTTGCCAGCCCCCCAGAGCGAAAGCCGGAACTGGAGCGAGAAACGCTGTCGCGTGAATCAGAAGAACGGACAGAATCATTCCTGAGAGCATCTTTTTTCCGATACGGCCAGAGAATTCGTGCCATTTTGATAGGAGCTTGAATGATTCGGGCAGGCTGCCGGATGTTTCAGCGGCCCGGATAAGCGTTACGTCCACAGGGTCAAATGTTTTGGGGCTTTGGACCATCGTCTCCGCCAGGGTATTGCCTTTCGAAGCGGACTCGGCCAATTTAAGAAATACCCTTCGCATGTGCGGCTTTAAGCCCGAGCCAACGGTATTGAGTGAACGCAGCAGCGGTACGCCGGCATCGAGCATAATCGAGAGATTGTGATAGGCCAGAGCAAGACTCTTTGCCACTGTAAATTCCTTTTAGCTTATTTTACAAAAGTTAGTTCCCGGCAGGCTGCAGGTCAGGTTCTCTATCCTTAAGAATAGCCGAATCAGGCGATAACCGCAAGAGGTTTTCGTATTGCCTGATGGGTATTGGCCTGAGATTCAAACATAGATGCCTCGAAATAATAGAAAGCAATTCAAAGAAAGCTTGAGCAAAATAACCGGCTCTGGTAGATTGTTACTTAGCGTATAGCGTATAGCACAAAGGGTATGGATTCCTGCTTTCGCAGGAATGACCCCGAACCAAATTACCCCGCCCTAATTAGACGTGAGTTAGCACTCAATTCGTGCGGGACACGGCGGCAAGGGCCTATTTGGTACGGGGCAAGCAAGGGATAGCAAGGGGGGGCTTAATTTCCAATTTACAATTGCTACTCCGGGATTTACAATCGTGCGATTGAGATTGCTTCGCTGCGCTCGCAATGACGGTAATGAATATCGAATATCGAACAAGGAATAACGAATGTTGAAGTGTGATTAGGAGCTGGTAGATGGATGTACTTTTGATTGGCAGTGGCGGGCGGGAGCATTCGATTGCGTGGAAATTAGCTCAATCGAAAAATTTGGGTAAGCTCTATATCGCTCCGGGTAATGCGGGGACAGCGCAGTGTGGGGAAAATGTCCCTATCGGAGCCAACGATATAGAGAAATTAGTGGACTTTGCAAAACAAAATGATGTAGGCCTTGTGGTGGTCGGGCCGGAAGACCCGCTGGCGGCAGGAATTGTTGATGCGTTTGAAGCTGCCGGCGTAAAGGCGTTCGGGCCGGGCGCAGGGGCGGCACAGCTCGAAGCGGACAAGGCATTTGCGAAACAACTGATGCGCTCCAGCGCGATTTCGACCGCTGAGGGCAGAATCTTCGAGCGGTTCAAAGATGCGAAAGCATATATCGCCAGCAGAGACGAAGCGGTGGTTGTAAAGGCGGCAGGGCTTGCAAAAGGCAAAGGTGTGTATGTGTGCGATGACCCCGCGGACGGGATATTGGCGGCTGAAAAGATAATGTGCGATAAGATATTCGGGCAGGCGGGTGAGAAAATCATCGTCGAAGATAAACTGTTAGGCGAAGAGGTGTCGATACTGGCTTTTGTGGACGGTCGAAATATCTACCTTATGGAATCGTCGCAGGACCACAAGCCCATCGGTGACGGTGACACGGGGCCCAACACCGGCGGGATGGGCGCTTACAGCCCTGCGCCGGTGGTTACTGAGCCGTTGATGGACAAAATCACGCGTGAAATTTTAGTGCCGGTGGTTGACGGTATGAATCGGAACGGCACGCCGTATAGGGGTGTGATGTATGCAGGGCTTATGATTACCGGCGGCGGGCCGAGGGTGCTGGAATTTAACGTTCGGTTCGGCGACCCGGAAACGCAGCCGATTTTAATGCGGCTGAAAAGTGATTTGTTAGAAGTTTGTCTGGCAGTCTGTGACGGGAAATTGGACCAAGTTACGCTCGAGTGGGACCGGCGACCGGCGGTTTGTGTGGTGATGGCTTCCGGCGGTTATCCTGGCGCTTACGAAAAGGGCAAAAGAATAACCGGCGTGGAGGAGGCCGAGCAGCTCAAAGACGTTGTTGTGTTCCACGCAGGCACGAGAAGCCAGGATGGGGATTTAGTTACTAACGGCGGTAGAGTGTTAGGCGTAACCGCTCTGGGGGAGCAAATAGCAGATGCCAAGGCAAGAGCGTACAAAGCCGTCGATAAAATAAAGTTCGAGGGTGCTTATTGCCGAGGAGATATTGCAGATAAAGCGATAAGAAAATGATTATTGGTTATTGGTTATTGGTTATTGTACTACGAACCCAAAACTCTGTGTGTTCTCTATGGCTCAACCCAAAACTCAAAACTCGAAACTCAAAACTAAAATATGCAAGCTTGCCGGAGTTTTGATTTCGGTGTTTTGTTTATGGCTTGTTTTTGTGCTGGTAGGCCGGGCCCTGCGTCATATCGCCATAGGACAGATTGCCGAGCTGACCAATACAAAAATCAAAACCAAATCGGTTAATTTCAATTTTGACGGCTCGGTTGTTATTGAGAAGCTTGTAATCAGCCCTTACCAGGAACAGAAATACGATGACGCCATACTCAAAGCCGAGAGGGTGTATGCGCGCTTTGGTATAGGCAGCTTATTGCTGCTGCGTCCCCGGCTGAAAAAAATAAGTGTTAAAGATTTTGTTTTCAATGTCCAATACGATTCGGACACAAGCCGATGGAATGTAGCTGCACTTACAATCAGGGCCCCCAAGGGCGGCTCGGGAAAGATACCCGCTGTTCTTCTGGAAAGTGGGTCGCTGCAATACAGCAAGGTCTCAAAGGGGGAGCCCGAAGTGATTGCGGCAGTATCGCTTAATGCAGGATTTGGGCCTGCCAAGAAGACGCGTGACGGTTACAGCTTCCATATAACAACAGATAAAAGTGCCGACCCCGGCGAAAGCACTCTGGTTGGATTCTGGCAGCCCGCCCCGCCCCTCGGCCAGCCTTTCGGAAGGGCGGGCCTCGGAGGGGCGGGGCCCGGGCGGGTTACAATTGCCGGTGGTATTTCATCGGCGGATATCCCTGCATTTGAGAAGCTGTGGACGATAGATGTTCTGGCCGCTGAGTTGAATTACAAGCAGGACAATAGTTATTCGCTGAATCTTAAAATAAGAGATTTGGCCGGCACAGAAGGAATCGGGGGTGATGCATTTGCCTTCGAGAGGCGAGCATTTCTGGAGAGATGGAGCACATTTAGCGCTTTGCAAAGATTTTTCAGCCAATACCGTCCCCGTGGACAAGTTGATATTGACCTCGAAGCATGGGGCAATTTAGACCGACTGAGCGAAAGTGCCTTAGCGGGCAAAGTCTATTGCAAGGACGTTTCGATTTGCGACCGCAAATTTCCCTACGTGATAGAGCACCTGATTGGGGAGTTAGATTTTACGGAGAGAAGTTTTGAACTGAAGAATCTAACCGGCTGGCATAACGACGTCAATTTGGCTTTGAATGGATGGTCTAAAGATTTCGGCCCGAACTGGCAGTACCAAATCCAGATTACAAGTGACAATATGGCTCTGGATAATGACCTGTATAATGCGTTAAGCACCGAACAGAAGGAATTCTGGTCGGCTTTTTCTCCGAGAGGCGCTGCGGCGATAAACTACTGTCTCTATCGGCAGTCAGAAACGGACAAAGGGCGCATCCTGGCGGTCAAACTGCTTGACGTTGAAGTTGCATACCGCCGTTTTCCTTATCCCTTGAAAAATCTTACAGGCGAGCTCTTTTTCGATGACGAGAGTATAGTTGTTTCGGACTTAGTTTCGCAATTGAACGAGCGCAAAATAACCTTTAGCGGCAAAGTAACAGAGCGCAATAGCGACCGGCCGATATATGATATCTCAATCAAGGCAAACAATATTCCGCTGGATTCGACACTGGCTGCGGCGTTGCCGGCTGAGCAAAAGCGTTTATACAGCGATTTTGATGTAACCGGTCTGGCCGATGCCGAGGTGAGGATTTTTACGCCGGAGCGAAATCACGGTCCGCCGAGTTTCATCGCCGACGTCTCTTTCAAAAAAACTTCCTTGACGGTTCCTGTTTTCGAAAATTCGAAAATCAAAGCGGGGTCGGCGAAGGTGAATCAATCGCCTCTGGCTATCTCTGATATATCGGGAAAGGCAGTTTTTACGCCTGATTTGATACGTATTGAAGATTTGACCGGTCGGTACGGTAAGAGTTTGGTTTCACTTACCGGTCGAATCTGGCCGGGAGAGGAAGCTAAAAAGCCCGGCTATTGTTTGTCGCTGGGGGCTGAGCAGGTGGAGTTAAATGATGATTTGATTGGTCTGCTGCCGACGTCACTGAAAAAAATCGTCTCCGGATTGCAGCCAGAGGGCAAGATAAATTTCAGCGCCAATTTGAATAGAGGCGGGAGGGACGATTGTCCTGATTATAAGCTAATAGTGGACTGTCTGGGTAACAGTGTTAATTTTGAGCCGTTTCCCTATCCTCTAAAAGACCTCACCGGCAGGTTAATAATAACAACGGACAGCATCACGCTGGAAGATATTACTGCAACCGCCGCGGAAGACCGGGAAATAGCAGATGCCCCGACCGTAAAGCTAAACGGTGAAATAGCTTTAGCTGATAATGGTTTCAGCGGCGGCTGGTTTCAACCTTCGGCCGGTGACATTACCCTTACGGCAGAGAGTCTCAAGATTAAGGGCAAATCTTTAACCGGGCTGAGAGCAGACATCTATTATGACCTCGACCTGGAGAGCTGGGTGGCTAAAAATTTAATTGCCGATTGCTACGGCGGCAGACTGGCAGGTAAATTGGAATTGAGAAAGCCGGGCGAGCCCCGTCCCCTGCCGCAGGGGCGGGGCGAGGCGGATTTGGAGTATATGCTGCAAATAGGTTTTGACAATATTGACTTAAAACAATTTCTCCCGGACACAATTCAGAATTCAGAATTCGAGATTGAAAATTCAAAATTCAAGGGCTATACCAGTGGTAGAATGAGCGGCTCATTGAGCGTCAGGGCGACGGTTGGTGAAAGTTTGCCACGTATCGGCAGATGCAGACTGGCGATAAGCGATATTCAGGTTGGGAGACTCTCGCCTCTGGTGAAGCTGCTGCAATTAAAACTAACAGAGTCGGAACAGTTTGCTTTTGACCGGATGCTTGTTGATTCATATATTAAGAATAACAAACTGTTTCTTAAGCAGGTTGATTTAGCGGGCGAAGACCTGGCCTTTACCGGCTCGGGATGGATGGACCTGCAGAGCCAGGATGTCGATTTGATTCTTTTTGCGCGTGGCCGTCGGCTTGCCACGGCGGAGCCTTCGGTTTTGCAATCTCTGGCTGAAGGCCTCGGCGGCGCTGTTGTGCGAATGGAGGTAACGGGCAATTTTTACGACCCGCAGGTGGAAACCAAGACCTTGCCGGTCATCGAAGATTCTCTGCAAATTCTCGGCACACCGCGTTAGCGTTAGAAATCTTACCTTGTCCCCACTTGCGCGGGGACGAGTTTGACCCTTACGAAAGCAGGGGTAAAAAGATTGCTAAATGGGAACCCTTAAAATATGGAGGTGGCGTTTATGATAAGTTCAAAAAATAATATGAACCCCACCCCTCCGAGGGGCTGGGTGAACAGGCGAGAGTTTCTGCGGATTAGCTCGGGGGCAGCGGCTGCGATGCTGTTATCTGAAACTTCTTGCGATGGCGAAAAAGCTTCGCCTTTGGCAAAAAGCTCGCAAAATTGGGTTACCATCATTCCAAAAATGCAGCGGCCAAATATTCTGTGGGTGAGCTGCGAAGATATCAGTCCGGACCTGGGCTGCTACGGCGATAGTTATGCTGTTACGCCGAATATCGACAGACTTGCGGCACAGGGTGTGCGTTACAGTAAGGTGTATGCGCATGCGGGGGTCTGCGCGCCGGTACGGTCGGGCATCATTACGGGGATGTACCCGACCACGATAGGCACACACCATATGCGGTGCAAGGGCGTGCCGCCGGCATACGTAAAGTGCTTCAGTGAGTACCTGCGGGCGGCAGGGTATTACTGCACGAACAACGCCAAGACCGATTACCAGTTTGCCCCGCCGATGACGGCGTGGGACCAGAGCAGCCGCAAGGCGCATTGGCGAAATCGTGCAAAAGGCCAGCCGTTCTTCGCAGTCATCAACCTGGGGGTGTCGCACGAGAGCCGAAACTGGCCTAAGAAAGGTGAGAAACTTGTCCACGACCCGGCCAAGGCGGTCGTACCGCCGTATTATCCCGACACACCCGTTGTCCGTAAGAATTTGGCGAGGTACTACGACAACGTAACAAAAATGGATGAGCAGGCAGGAAAAATCCTTCAACAGTTGGAGGATGACGGCCTGGCTGATAATACGATTGTGTGGTTCTGGGGAGACCATGGTCGCGGGCTGCCGCGGGGCAAACGATGGATTTATGATTCGGGTATTCACATTCCGCTGGTCATTCGGGTGCCGGAGAAATTGCGAAAACTTGCGATGCCTAAGGAACCCGATGCGGTCAAACCGGGGACGGTCAACGATGATTTGATAGCATTTATTGATTTTGCGCCGACAATGCTGTCACTGGCCGGCGTGAAGATACCAAAGCATATACAAGGCAAGGCGTTCATCGGTAGTCAGAAGGCCAAGGCGCGTGAGTATATCTTCGCTGCGCGCGACCGTATGGATGAGGCATACGACCTTATTCGTGCGGTGCGAGATAAGCGTTATAAATATATTCGCAACTATATGCCGTATGTTACGCGCGGTCAGAACATCGAGTATATGAACCGGATGCCGACGATGCAGGAGATGCGGCGGCTCAATGCTGAGGGCAAACTCAAGGGACCGCAGATGCAGTATTTTGAGGAAACAAAGCCGGTCGAAGAATTGTACGACACGCTCAACGACCCGCACGAGGTCAGGAACCTGGCAGATGAGCCGAGGTACAGGGGCGTGCTGGAGCGGATGCGCAAGGTGCACGCTAAATGGGTCAAAGAGACCGACGATATTGGGCTGATTCCGGAGCCGGAGTTTGATGAGATGAAGCGGCCTGGCGGCCAGTGGCAAAAGACGGCAGAACCGCAGTTTACTCCGTTTATAGGGGGGCCTGCTGTCGCCATCGCTTGCCCGACGCCGGGTGCCTCTATTACTTACAGGATTAGCGGAAGAAGCAAGACCGGGTGGAAACTATACGCAGAACCGATGCTGCTCAAGCTCGACCAAGTTCTTCACGCCAAGGCCTGTCGGATCGGCTTTAAGGACAGCAACGAAGTCAAGTTCAAACTCGGCGATTCTGTGACCCGTGCCCCGGAAGCCGAGACCATACCACACTGGAAGGAGCAACTCGATAAGACAGACCTGCTGAAACGCCTGCGAAAAATCAAAGATTTAGATGGATTAGGAAAGAAAGCGATACCGAGGTATATTGAAGCGCTGAATGACAAGTACGGCTCGGTTCGCTACTGGGCGGTGGTTGGTTTGCACAATAATTGTAAAAGTTCTTCAGATATAAAACGGACAAAAGCGGCGCTTAGAAAAGCACTGAAGGACCCGGCGGCGATTGTTCGCATCGCCGCGGCGCACGCACTTTGCGACTGGGGCCAGGAGAAAGAAGCGCTGCCGGTGCTGGCTAAAGCACTGAGAGACAAAACAGACAAGGCGCGGCTGTACGCGATTATCGCCCTGAACAAGATTGGTGAAAAGGCCCGGCCGGCTCTGGCCCAGATAAGGGCCGGATTGAAAGACAAGGATAATTATGTGCAGCGAGTTACACGAGCGACACTGAAGCGGTTGGAAAGCCGTTAATTCGATGCTCGATGCTGGATGCTCGTATCTCGTGAAGTGTATCTTGAAGAAAATTCGAAATTCGAAGCACCCCTGCTTTCGCAGGGGTAAACTCGTCCCCGTGAAAACGGGGATCCGAAACAAATTCGAACCTGCTGCGACGGGCGCAGCACGGCGAGTGACCAAAATACGAAATTCGAAACGGGGTTGCTTCGCTGCGTTTACAATGACAGGGAGAATATCGAATTTCGAACAAGGAATTTCGAATTATGAAATAAAGGGTGCCTGATCGGAAATTACATTTTGCGCACGGCGAGGGTATAGATTGGTATATGTTTTTTGAGGTATTTTCGTTCGTAGTTTGTGCCGGTGTATTCGCCGGTGTCGGCGCCTGCGGCGGGGAGGAATTCAATTTCTTCAAGTGAAGGGCAGATATGGGGGCCTGCCCGTACAAGTTTCTTTATTTGTTCAAAATAATCGGCGTGGTCGGTGGCGATTCTTAAGTCGCCGCCGGTCTTTAAGCAGCGGAGGAGCTGTTCGAGATTGTCGGGGCAGAAGAAGCGCCTTTTGTGATGACGTCGTTTGGGCCAGGGGTCAGGGAAATAGATGTGGAAACAGTCTATCGAGCTGTCCGGAACGAAATCGGCTAAAAAGGCGGTGGCATCGGTGCGAATTATCCGCACGTTTGTCAGGTCCCATCGGCCGATGCGGTCGACGGCGCAGCGGTAGTATTTGCGGGCGCGTTCAATGCCGAGGAAATTGACGTTGGGATGTGCAATAGCCTCGTTCAGCAGGAAAGTGGCTTTTCCGGTGCCGATTTCGATGTGGACGGGGCCGGAACGTCCGAAAATCCGGGCAAAATCGATTTTGCCGTCCAAATCTTCGGGTTTTAGTGAGACCGAAAGATAGTCTTTTAAGGTCCGAGCCATAAGTTAAACCAGTTTAAAATACACAAGACAGAGAAGATAGCAAAGTTTCGGCGGTGTATTATACCAAAAACAGTCGTTGAGGTGAAGATTGAGGTTGCTTTTTGGCTTTATTGCGATTAAAGTGAATACAGAGAATATTCGATAAGATGCTGTGAAACGGCTTTTTGGCCGGCGTTATTTATTATCGGAGCATTGTTCTGAGAGCGTTGGTATCAGGTATTTTTCTCCCTTAAATCAGGGATAACCCGATAACAAATGCGATTCAGCGAACGTATAATGGAATTGCCGGAATCGCAGGATTAGAGCCGAAGCGTGAAGGCATAAGAAGGAGCTTCACTTTCCGATTTTTGGAAAATGAGGACCGAAGGGAATCTGAAAAATGATTCTGCAATTGTTTAGAGCACGGCGCAGGCAGATACTAATAGATATCAATACGCAAAGAGACTTTCTGCTGGCGGGGGGCAAGGCGTGTATAAGGAACCACAGGAGGGTCCTGGCACATATTCGCAGGATGATAGCGTGGGCGAGATATAGAAATATCCCGATAATCTCGATGTGCGAGGTTTACCCCGAGAATAACGGCGGCGCAGCCAACTACTGCATTGACGGGACGGTCGGGCAAAAAAAGATACGGTACACTCTGCTTAGTAATCGTACGAGCTTTGCGGCAGATGGCAGCACCGATTTGCCGAGAGATATAGTTCGGCGGTACAGGCAGATTATCCTTCACAAGCGCTGCGTTGACCCGTTTGATGAGCCCCGGATTGACAGACTGCTGACCGAAGTGCGGGCCAGTGAGTTTGTTCTGGTCGGTGCCAGTTGTGAAGGTGCTGTTCAGGCGACGGCACTGGGACTGCTGCAGCGAGGTAAGAAGGTGAGCGTTGTAGTTGATGCGGTGGGCTCGCATAATAAAAGAGAGGCAAAGCTGGCACTTCGTAAGATGGAGGCGAAAGGGGCGAAGCTGATTGAGACGAGGAGGATTGCCGGGACGTCACATCTAAAGCACGTTGGGATATGCGATTGCGAGAGGTGTCAGGGACGAGCAAAAAAAACGCCGGTTAAAGCCGGAGCCGAATACTAAAATTCGTATCTCGTATCTCGCTGTTGGTATAACCTTCCTATTATTCCTACCAAAAAGCTTTTAATTATTGACACAGTTAATTCGATGTCATATATTGCGCATTCCTATTTTCCCGGTGAAATTTTTTGTGATTATGTCTTCAAAGAGCTTACATTTTGCATGAAGTCAACGAGGGTAAGGTATATGGGCAAACAGACGAGAAGAGAATTCCTTAAGCGGATGGGTTTTGCCGCGGCTTCGGGGGGGACGCTATTGATATTACCGAGTTGTGTTAGTGCAGGCAAAAGGCGGGCAGCAAAGAGGCCGCCCAATATTGTGCTCATTTTTATCGATGACCTCGGCTTCAGAGACCTGGGCTGCTACGGCAGCAAGTACTATGAGACGCCGAACATTGATAAGCTTGCCGGCGAAGGGACGGTCTTTACCAGCGCTTATGCCAACGCGCCGAACTGCGCTCCGAGTCGGGCGTGCCTGATGTCGGGTGAGTACACGCCGCGACACGGAGTCTATACGGTCGGCAGTCCCGGGCGCGGCAAAGCGCGTTTGCGAAAGCTGATTCCGATAGCGAACAAGACGAATCTCGATACGAAGTTTGTAACGATTCCGGAGGCCTTGAAGGCGGGTGGGTACACCTCTGCTTGTATAGGCAAGTGGCATCTGGGCAATAAGGAGCCGTTCCGGCCGGCAGACCGGGGATTTGACGTGGTGTACCGCAAAGACCGCGGGGCATATTTCAATAAAGAAGGTGAGTACCTGACCGACCGCCTGACCGATGAGGCGGTTAAGTTTATCGAGGACAACAAGAACAGGCCTTTTTTCCTGTACCTGTCGCATCATGCGGTGCATACGCCGATACAGGCGAAGAAGGAATTGATTGAAAAGTATAAGAAGAAAAAGGGTGATGACGTTCATAACAATCCGACGTACGCTGCGATGATTGAGAGCATGGACCAGAGTGTGGGCACGGTCTGTGACAAGCTTGATGAGCTGGGGCTGACGGAGAACACCGTTGTATTCTTTTTCTCCGATAACGGCGGATATGGTAATGCGACTTCGATGGCGCCGCTGCGGGGCTCGAAGGGGATGCTCTATGAGGGCGGGATACGCGTGCCGATGATAGTGCGCTGGCCCCGCCCCTCGGAGGGGCTGGGCCGGCCGGGTAAGACAAAGCCCGGCAGCGTCTGTAATGTGCCTGTAATCGGCATCGATTTCTATCCGACAATCCTGGAGATGACGGGCGCACCGAAGCCATCGGGCCAGGTTCTCAACGGCGAGAGCATTGTCGGGCTGCTCAAAGGCGCAAACAGTCTCAAACGTAAAGCTATCTTCTGGCACTTTCCTGCGTATCTTGAGCCGTACAATGAGCGGCAACGGCCGTGGCGTACAACGCCGGCGGGGGCGGTCCGGCAAGGGGATTGGAAACTGATTGAGTTTTTCGAGGACGGCAAAGTCGAACTATACAACCTGAAGGACGACATCGGCGAGAAGAACGACCTGGCCAGGACGATGCCGGCCAAGACGCAGGAGCTGCACCGGCTGCTTGTCAAGTGGCGCAAATCAGTAAACGCACCGGTTCCGACCGAAAGGAATCCGCGGTACGACCCTGACGCGAAACAGGTAAAGAAGCGGAAAGGCAAAAAGCAGAAAAGAGAAACGGAATAAAGGGTAACGAATATCGAATGTCGAATATCGAACGCCGAACTTTGAACTGTTCGGCTTGTTGTTCTGCGTTTGTATCGATTAAGACGATAGTTAAGGGAGGTTACTATGGATAGGCGAGGTTTTCTAAAAGGTGTGGGGCTGGGTGCGGCGTCTTTGGCGCTGCCGGGATGTGTGAGCACATCAAAGCTGTTTGGAAGAAAGGACAGGCCGAATATTCTGTGGATTCTGTCCGAGGACATCAGCCCTGACCTGAGCTGCTACGGCACGGAGGCGGTTCAGACTTCTAACCTTGACAGGCTGGCTCGTCAGGGCATTCGGTACACCAACGCCTTTACGACTTCTCCGGTCTGTTCGGCCAGCCGGTCCGCCATGATTACGGGTATGTACCAGACCTCGATAGGCGTCCACCATCACCGCAGCCATCGCGATGACGGTTATACGCTGCCGGAGCCGGTCCGGTTGATAACGGAGTACTTCCGCGAGGCGGGGTACTTCACGGCCAACGTTAAGACCGCAGCTCCGGGCGTGAAGGGGTCGGGCAAGACGGACTTCAACTTCCAGTTCAAGAATGCCTTCGACGGCAGCGACTGGAACCAACGCAAGCCCGGCCAGCCATTCTTTGCGCAACTTTCCATCAATGTAACGCATCGGGGCAGACACTGGAAAAATTTGCGCGAAAAGCTGAAGAACCCGGTTGACCCAGCCAGGGTCAACCTGCCGCCGTACTATCCGGACCATCCTATCGCGCGGAAGGATTGGGCCACGTACCTTGACTCCATTCAGATGATGGACCAGTACGTCGGCAAGATTCTCAAACGCCTGGATGACGAGGGGCTTGCGGACAATACGGTGGTCATCTTCATAGGCGACCACGGGCGGTGCCATGTCCGAGGCAAGCAGTGGCTTTACGACGGTGGTATCCATATTCCGCTGATTATTCGCTGGCCCCGCCCTTCCGAAGGGCGGGGCTGGCCAGGCAAGCTCAAGGCCGGGCAAGTGTGCGACGACCTGGTCAGCGCTATCGACATCTCGGCGACAGTGCTGAAAATCGCCGGCATTGAGCCGCCAAAATATATCGAAGGGCGGGTCTTCCTGGGGCCCGGCGCAAAGAAGCGGGAGTATATCATTGCGGCCCGCGACCGCTGCGATGAGACCGTTGACCGCATCCGCTGCGTGCGGACGAAACGATACAAATATATTCGCAACTTTATGCCGGAGCGGCCCTACACGCAGAAGAACCGCTACAAAGAGCGGTCTTATCCGATGTTGAATCTTATGAAGGAGCTTCACGCCGGGGGCAAACTCACGCCCGTCCAGGCATTGTTTATGGCGGCGCGAAAGCCGGATGAGGAACTGTACGATATCCGGAAGGACCCATACGAGATACGCAACCTCGCAGTCTCACCAAAACACCAGCGCCCGCTGAAAAAGATGCGGGTGATATTAGATAAGTGGGTCAGGAAGACCGGTGACAAAGGGCAGTTTCCGGAAAAGGAGAGCGCCATAACCAAGCGTGACAGAGAAAGGATAAGAGAGGATAGAAAAAGGCCGGAATGAAAGGATGGTGTTATGAATCCCGTTAGAAATTCTAAAACGAGCAATGATATGCTAAACACCGTTAGAAATTCTATTTGCGTGGAACATTCTACAGAAAGAGAGATTTCTAACGGGATGAAACGACGGGATTTTTTGAAAAGGGCAGGCTTAGGCGCGGTGTCGGTGACGCTGGCGGGATGCACGGCCGCTTCAGAACTGTTTGCCCCCGCGTCTTCTTGTCGAAGACAAGAGCGGGGGCGGCCCAACATTATTTTTATTCTGGCCGACGACCTGGGCTACGGTGACCTGGGCTGCTACGGTCAGCAGGAGATTTCGACGCCGAATCTGGACCGGATGGCGGCGGAAGGGATGCTCTTTACCAACCACTACGCCGGCAGTACTGTCTGCGCGCCGTCGCGGTGCGTTCTGATGACGGGACTGCACAGCGGGCATTGCCTGGTCCGCGGTAATGCGCGGGTGCCGCTTCGGCCGTCGGACGTTACCGTAGCCGAGCTGCTCAAGAAGAAAGGGTACGCCACCGGTATCATTGGCAAGTGGGGGCTGGGCGAGGCCGGCAGCACGGGCATTCCGAATAAGAAAGGCTTCGACTACTGGTTCGGGTATCTCAACCAGCGGCACGCCCATAACTACTACCCTGAATACCTGTGGCGCAATGAGGAAAAAGTTCGGCTGAAAAACGTTGTCAAGGCGGTCAATCCGCCCGGCGGTGTGGCGACCAAGCGTGTCGAGTATTCGCATGATTTATTTACTAAAGAGGCGGTGGCCTTCGTTGAGCAAAACAAGGACAAGCCATTTTTCCTTTACTTAGCTTATACGATTCCGCACGCCAACAACGAGGCGAGACAGAAAGGGATGGAAGTGCCCTCGCTCAGGCCGTACGCCGACAAGGATTGGCCTGAGCCGCAGAAGGGCCACGCCGCAATGATAACGCGGATGGACGGTGACATCGGCAAATTGTTTGCGAGGCTCAAGGAGCTTGGGCTGGATGAGAATACGCTGGTGATGTTCTCGAGCGACAACGGCCCACACCGCGAGGGCGGAAACAACCCGGACTTCAACGATAGCAACGGTCCGTTGCGTGGTATCAAACGTGACTTGTACGAAGGTGGTATTCGTGTGCCGATGCTCGTCCGCTGGCCTGGCAAAATCAAGGCGGGTTCGGTCAGCGACCACATCTCGGCGTTCTGGGATTTCCTGCCGACGTGCACTGAGCTGGCCGGCGTAAAGGCCCCGGACGACATTGACGGCGTCTCTATGGTTCCAACGCTGATGGGCCAGGCCGCCAAGCAGAAGAAGCACGAGTTTCTCTACTGGGAATTTCACGAGCAGGGCAAGAAGCAAGCCGTGCGCATGGGCGACTGGAAGGCCGTTCGGCTTAACGTGAACAGGAACCCGAACAGACCGTTAGAGCTTTACAACCTGAAGAGCGATATTGGTGAGAAACACAACGTCGCTGACCAGCATCCGAAAGTCGTGGCTGAAATTGAAAGATACCTGAAGACGGCACGGACGCCTTCGAAGCACTGGCCGCTGCCGTCGTGACTTGTGCCACGAAGGACGAGGGACGAGAGACGAGGGACGAGAGACGATTATGAAACAAGATGGTACATCGTGGATTTTCGTTCTACTTGCGGTTTTGGCTGTGGTTTCGGGCTGCGTATCTGTTCAAGAGCAAAACTTTGATGAAAACATATCATCTTTGAGAGATGCGGACGCGAAAGAGGTTGCGATTCAGGTCAACCCCGCCCCTCCGAAAGGCTGGCCGAGGGGCGGGGTCAAAGGCGTTTTTCCGAAGATGACTGTGATGGCCGAAGGGGTCGGCAGCAACTCTGAGGCGGGCATCGGTGCGCTGATTCCGTGGGCGGAGGAACTGTGGGCGATTGGATATGTTTCGCATATCAAAGGCAAGGGATTAGGGCTTTACGAAATCAGCGAGGATATGACGATGCGGCGACATCCGGCGTCGGTTACGGGCACGTTCGCTAACCGAATGGTGCACTGGGAATCGGGCCAGGCGTTCATCGGTCCGCATGCCATCGACCCAAAGGCTAACGTGCGGACGATAGATGCCCTGAAAGGCCATCGCCTCACTGCCACGATGCAGCATCTAAACAAGCCGAAGGATATGGTTTATTTCCTGACGATGGAAGGGTTATTTTTTGAGGTAAATGTTAAGACGCTGGAAGCAAAGCAGTTGTTTAACCTGGTTAAGGAGCTGGAGTTTCCGCGTGGTGCTCAGCCGCATTTTAAGGGTGGGTTCTGTGCCCAGGGCCGGGTCGTGGTAGCTAACAATACGTATGATGAAGCGGAGTTTCTCGGGAAACGTCAGGCAGGTTTTCTGGCTGAGTGGGACGGGAAAAAATGGAGCATCGTGGAACGAAATCCGTTCGTTGGGGTTTCCGGCGGAGGGAGCAGAGGTTATGGCGGCAATACAATCTATGCGACGGGCTGGAGCAAGTCATCGGCCATCCTTCGTGTATTCAATCGCGGCAAGTGGTCGCGATATCTGCTGCCGAAGGCAAGTCATTCCTGGGACCACACCTGGAATACGGAATGGATGAGGATTCGCCACGCACAAACCGAGCGCTATCTGATGGATATACACGGGATGTTTTATGATTTGCCGCCCTTTGCCTACGAGGGGAAGGTATGGGGCGTTCGTCCAATTTGCACTCATCTTCGTATTGTTCCGGACTTCTGCTACTGGCGAGGTCTTTTTGTGATGGCGGGCGACCAGATAGACCACGATGAAGGGCAGCCGCAGTCGGGTCTGTGGTTTGGCAATATCGACGACCTCTGGCAGATGGGCAAGCCCTCGGGTTGGGGCGGGCCCTGGTGGGAGAGCGCGGTGAAGGCGGGCATAAGGTCCGACCCGTTCCTGATGACCGGCTTTGATAAGAAGGTTGTACATTTCACTCAGGACTCGGACGAAGCGGTAAAATTCATGATTGAGGTTGACTTTCTCGGCAACGGGACGTGGAAGCATTACAAGACTTTCGAGATAAGTCCGCACGGATATGAACATCACGAGTTCCCGGATGGGTTTTCGGCACACTGGGTGAGGGTGAGGGTGGACAAGGATTGCAAGGCGACGGTGTATTTTATGTACAACTAAAAAAAAGGACAGAGCTGACTTCTGGAATCTGACATCTTGCACCTGACATCTAACTTCTAATTTTTAATCGTTGACATAGCTGGTTTGGCGTAATATATTCCACCTCTCGTTGTTCGCCCCGCCCCTGGGAGGGGCTGGGTTCGTATCTCGTATTTTTATCAAGGTACGATTCACGATTCACAAGATACGTAGGGGCGATTCGCGAACCGCCCGCACTAAGGAGATTTTTAGAATGGCAGAGAAACGAGTGTATTTCTTCGGCAACGGCAAAGCAGAAGGCAGCGCAAAGATGAAGGAGCTTTTGGGCGGCAAGGGAGCAAACCTGGCGGAGATGACAAATCTTGGCGTTCCGGTTCCGCCGGGCTTTACTATCGCCACAAAGGTATGCAGCGAATATTATGCCGCACCAATCGCCCCGGACCGCTTGCAGTCGGGGCGCAGAGATGCGCGATTGGTGCGGCACAAATGGCCAAAAGGACTGGCCGAGGAAATCGATAAGAACCTGGTCAAATTAGAGAAAGCGATGAGCGCCAAATTAGGCAATGCCGACAGGCCATTACTGGTCAGCGTCAGGAGCGGTGCGGCTGTGTCTATGCCCGGTATGATGGACACCATTTTAAATTTGGGGCTGAACGACGATGTTCTCCGCGGCATTATCAAAAGAACCGGCAATGCGCGGTTTGCATACGATATATATCGCCGGTTTATCGATATGTTCGGCGGTGTGGTGATGGGCTGCGACCACGATTATTTCGAGGAAGTACTTGCTGCGGCCAAGAAAAAGGCCAAAGTCAAACTCGATAATGAGCTGAGCGCCGAGCAGTTAAAAGAGGTCGTCGAGAAATACAAGAGCGTTTACAAAAAACATATCGGCGAATTGTTCCCGCAGGACGGGCGGGCTCAGTTAAGACATGCCATCAATGCGGTGCTTGGTTCGTGGAATACGCCCAGAGCCGTCACGTATCGGAGGTTGAATAATATTACCGGATTGTTGGGGACGGCGGTGAATGTTCAGGCGATGGTTTTCGGCAATATGGGCAAGGACTGCGGTACGGGCGTTTGCTTTACGCGCAATCCGAGTACCGGTGAAAAAGAGTTCTACGGCGAGTTTTTGATGAACGCCCAGGGCGAAGATGTTGTAGCCGGTATCAGGACGCCTCTGCCGTTGAAGAAATTGGGCAGGCGCCTGCCGAAAGCCTATAAGCAGCTTACCGGTTTTATGACCAAGCTGGAGAAGCACTACAAGGACATGCAGGATATGGAATTTACGATTCAGGAGAAGATACTTTATATCCTGCAGACGCGGACGGGCAAGCGGACGGCTGAAGCTGCGGTTAAGAATGCGGTGGATATGGTCCAGGAAAGACTTATCTCCAAGAAAGAGGCGGTCAATCGGGTGACGCCGGAGCAGTTAGACCGTCTGCTGCATCCGCACTTTGACCCGAAAGCTGAACGCAACGTTATAGCCAGAGGCCTGCCTGCCTCGCCTGGGGCGGCGGTCGGGCAGGTTGTGTTCAGCGCTGATACCGCCGAGGCGGCCAAGAGCAAAGGCAAAAAGGTCGTCCTTGTTCGGATTGAGACCAGTCCTGAAGATATTGGTGGTATGGATGCGGCGGTGGGCATTTTGACGGCTCGCGGCGGTATGACAAGCCATGCAGCGGTTGTTGCCCGCGGTATGGGCAAACCGTGTGTGGCAGGCGTAGGTGCATTAAATATCAATTACAAAACCAAGAAGCTTAGTGTCGGTAAATTGACCGTCAAGGAAGGAGACTGGATTAGTATGGACGGCTCGACCGGCGAAGTTATGACGGGGCAATTGGCTACGGTAGAGCCGACGATGAGCGGTGACTTCGGCAGGTTTATGAAGATTTGTGACCAAGTTCGCAGATTGGGAGTTCGCACGAATGCCGATACGCCGGGTGACGCAAAGCGGGCGAGGGACTTTGGCGCTGAAGGTATCGGGCTTTGCAGGACCGAGCATATGTTCTTCGAAGGCGAGCGGATATGGCCTGTGCGGCAGATGATTTTAGCTGCTGATGATTATGCGCGAATGCTTGCTGAAGTTGATGCGGCCCACACTCCGAAGGACAAAAAGGCAATTGAAAAGAAATACGCCACCGCCAAGAAGCAGTTCGAAGGTGCGTTGAAGAAGCTGCTGCCGCTGCAGCGAGGTGACTTTGAGGGTATATTTAAGGCGATGGCCGGTCTGCCTGTAACGATTCGTTTGCTTGACCCGCCTCTGCATGAGTTTCTGCCGCAGGATAAGGCGAGTCAGGCGGAGATGGCCAGGCGGCTTGGTGTCAAGCCGGCTGTTGTCAAGGCCAAGGTTGAGCAGCTGCACGAGTTTAATCCGATGCTCGGCCATCGTGGGTGCCGGCTGGCGGTAACGTATCCTGCGATTGGCCGAATGCAGGCGAGGGCGATTATCGAGGCGGCGTTGAACGTTAAGAAGGCGGGCAAGGTTGTTCTGCCTGAAATTATGATTCCATTAGCGGGGGCGGTTTCAGAATTGAAGCTGGTCAAGGATGATATTGTCGATGAGATAAAAATAGTCTTCAAAGAAAAGAAGGCCAGGATTAAATATATGATTGGGACGATGATTGAGGTTCCGAGGGCGGCGTTGACGGCTGATGAAATAGCGACTGAGGCGGAGTTCTTCAGCTTCGGGACGAATGACCTGACGCAGATGACGATGGGATTTTCGCGGGATGATGCGGGGAAGTTCTTAGGCGAATACGTCAATAAGGGTATTTACGCCGCCGACCCGTTCCAGATACTCGAAGAGGACGGCGTCGGGAAATTAGTTGAAATGGGTACGAAGCTCGGCAGAAAGACCAGAAAGAAATTAAAGGTCGGCATCTGCGGGGAGCACGGCGGTGAGCCGAAGAGTATTGATTTCTGTCATCGGGTCGGGATGGATTATGTGTCGTGTTCGCCGTTCAGAGTGCCGATTGCGAGATTAGCGGCGGCACAGGCGGCGGTGAGAGAAAATTAAAAATCAAAATGCAAAGTGCAAAATTGTGGAATCGCTGCGCGATAGCTTTATAATTTTTTATGGCCACGAAGGCAAAATTCGTCGATAGTCGATAGTGAATAGTATTTAGCATGAAGCGTATTTTTGAAGCGAAATACGCTTCACGTTTTTTTCCTTTTTCCTCTTGCCTTTTGCCTTCTTTTGTGTTATTTTTACCCCGTGAGGTAGAATGGAAAAATGTCATGAAAAAATAGTTGACTGTCCATAGTTTTTCATTTAGGAGGAGATAATAGACTTGAAATAGGTATGTGAAAGACGAGAGAGTCAGTGAACTCCAACTATACTCTTCTCTTAGGAAATGGCTTTTATCATTGCTGCCAACAGTAATTCCTGGGCTTTTTGCATATCATCATCTATGATCGCTTGCACTAGATCCCGCCTGTGAAGTTCACTTTCGGAATACCGTTTAAGACGGTCCCTGGCTTTGTCGTCCGACGGCAATGATTTACGCAAAACATTATTATAATAGATCGTTCGGTCTATGTTTTCTCTGAACTGTGTAAGCATTTTTTTGCTAACAAAGAAGTCCTCGTACATGTAGGAAGCAAGAAACGAAAGAGATGCTGTCTTCCTGTTTTCATGACAAGCCAATCCAGAATTTTCTACACTTTTCTTGAGTTCGATATTCTTCTCAATACCCGATATGTAATCCTCTACTTTATCCTGTGACATTTTAAGTGCACTGTCGACATCTTCCCGCAAGCCAGCAGGTATCTCTTTACGCCTCGAGGGTATAATTGGTTTGCTTAACAATTGTTGCAACTCAACAAGAAGTTCGGTGGCAGATTTTTTTAATTTCTCAATGCGACGGCAAGCCTCATCATTCTTTTTCTCACCAAGTAGTAGTTCGCCCGCTTCATCTTTTAGCGGTTTGCCCAACTCATTTTTCAGTCTCTTCAGTTTTTTAAAGTTTATCGTTTTGGAGGAAAAAGAAAACAGTCGTAAGGGTAATGGCGGTTGGCGGTCCTCTACGGTCTTGATGTATTGGCTCAGTAATTTATGATGAGCTTCAATTGCTGTATCATATGACAAGCCTGATTCTGACTTAAGTTCTATAAGCGGCACAAGGATAGAATACCCCATTCGAAGTGTAAATTCTTCCTGCGCCATCTTAGCTCTACTATGTTGATTAGAAAAAGAAAAGACTAAAAAGACCATCGCAACACACAATAATATGTTAGTTTTCATTCGATAAGTCATTTTTATTCCTCATGAGTGAATTTTAATGGAACTGAAGTTTGCAGAGCAGCAACCCCGTTTTTGTTTGCATCCTTGAAAAAATTACTCGCCCAATTTAATCCGTCTGCTACGTAAACACAACAGACATTACCTTTGTCGGAAAAGTACGTCTTAAAACTTGAATTTTTAGATTTGACCGTATTATTAGCTGAGACCATAAGCGCAGACGCCCACCCCTTAGGCAGACGAAAACAACAAACTCCCGATGTTACGGGGCCGATAAAAAACCTCCTCCAGAGACTGGTCTTACCGGTTTCAGGATTTTTAAGACGATAATTATTGAAAATTGGTTTTGCCCACAATTATCGTTCTTGAAAAGATATATTTTTTTGCTCTTATGTATTATAATAGAAAAATTAATTCTGAACAAGGCTAAAAATCAGGGTTTTTTTCAAATTATCCATAGGTCACACGGTCATGAAGAGACTATCTCAGGAGGCATTCACGTAAGCCTTTTTGTGACAGAGGGTTATGCTTCGCCAAGTTATTGCGTTCCTTGGGGTTCTGAGGAAAAAAACTTTGTTTTTAGTACTGATATGACTATACCGTTTGGTTTTATTAAGTACTTTTCTAATTCTTACGCTGGCTCAACAAATACAAAAACTCAATTAGCAGATTCAATATCCCCTTTTTATATCGACTGAAGAATCTATTTGACGTTATTCGGTTCTTCGATAAACAACAAGAAATCAAGTTCGTCAAGTTTGTTAATTATTGTTTCTGCGTTATCTTGGATGCATTTGTGAAGGCGTTTCTCGCTCCTTTTTACATTGCGGTGAATCTCTTTTACCGTTCGATCGATAACTTTCTGGTTTTGACTGAAACCAGTAGCCACCACTACAACACATAAGCACAATACAGCCACTAAAACGCGAGTAGCTAAATGAAATAATCTTTTCGGTGTTTCTGGTGGTGCTTGCGCTTTTGGTTTTTTAATATTCTTCCAAAAAACCATCACTGCAACAATAGTCCCTACTAATATACTTACCGTAATTATCCACTCCCGAATCTCAATGACCATTGAGCATCTCCTTGTCCCTTTGTTTCAGCACTATTTTCTTCAAATGCCGGATGTCTTCGTTTGTCATAATGGCAGAGCCAGGTAGATAGTTCAAAATGTTCTGACAGACTTATAACATTTACACCCAACAAGCCAGAGATTAATTGTATATCACCGCTGTTATCTTAGACTCCGTCCCCGTCGGCGTCATATTAAGGCCAAATCGACACCCGAACAACATATTTTTGCTGCAAGAGCCTGAAGTTCATCCTCAATCAAAGTAAGGTATTACAGTATAGAAAAAAGAGTGTGTTAAGTAAAAATACCCCAAAAATCTGTAACTAAAGTGATACAAACGGTTTGCGGGCCCTTTTTTTGAGGTTTCACAATCAATTCCTATCAAGAAATATCAGAAAAGGTTTTAAAAAATTCAAAAAATTTAGCAATTTTTGGGTATTTCACTTACTGAGCCCTTCCAGAAAATAGCCTTATGTGTCCGAATAGTGTCTCTTAAATCGTTTTGCGTATCCTGAAAACTGATCTCAGCATATATGATAGCGTTGTTGCGAACGAAATGTTGACTATTTTCTTTTGAGATTGCCGCGTCGGCCTTCGGTCTCCTCGCAATGAGCTTGGAGGAATATCGAATATCGAACAAGAAATATCGAATATCGAAGTTATTATTGGGATGGGAAGTTCAAGGAGGCGAAGTCGTGGTGGAGCTGGCGAGCGGCTTTGTCATAAGCTCTGGCGGCGTCGATTTGGTCGTGGAAGTAGCCGAGGTGGTGGGTTTTGTTATCGCAGGTTATCTGGGCTTGCCATTTTTTGTCCCTTTTGTGCTTTTTCGTGGCTATCCTCTCTAAAAAGAAAAGACTCTTCTCTGGCTTCACCAACGCTGACAACGTCAGCAACTTAGACAAACTCCGCAAACCGAACGCACAAGCTTGCTTGGAGTACGGCTGCGAGTTTGAATAAACGAGGCCGTCTGCTCCACGGCCGGTGAAGCCAACCTCTCTGTGACCTCTGAGTGCTCTGTGGCCAATTTACCTTTGTGACTTTTGTGCCTTTTCGTGGCCAAACAAAATCCGTGTTAATCCGTGTCTAAAAAAAACAGTGTCAATCCTGTCTAAAAAAACTTCGTGTTAATCCGTGTCAATTCATGGCTATATTTCTCTGCGTTAGAATTCTTTTAATTCGTTTTTTTTTTGACTTTTGTTTGGATTTCTGTTAAAATACCTATATGTTTGCCAGTAGGTAAACATAAACCGCCAGTAGCTTGCCCCTTTCCCTGTGGGGGGCGCCAGATATAGCAGAGAACCGCACGTTTTCGTATCAGCAGATACACGCCAAAAATCATCGTTCGTAAATAGTCTTGGAGCGAAACGGAAAACCCTTAGGGGAATTACCAATCATGAGCATCGAGAATCCAACTTTAGTTCACTTTAGGCACTTTAGCTCACTCTTAACTAACGAGTATCAAGAATCCAGTTATTTACGTGCCTATAAGGCACCTCTACATCTGTCGAGAACGCTCTACAAATCAGCTCTTTTTATGCAAAACAAAGCCAATTTTCTGGATGCCCTAATGAACGTAAAGTCTTTTCATACAGTGGACTATGAAAATAAATCCAATTGGACACTTGGTGAAAACAAACCCAAAACAAACCCAATTTCCGAAAAGCCAAAATGAACTTAAACTTCTATTCAACAAAGGATTATAAAAATGAACCACGCTTTCAGACTCTGGGAAAACAAACCCAATCAAACCCAATTTCAAACGGGGCACCTACTCGTTAACCGGATGAAGCCCAAATTCTTTAATGTTCCATGCAAAAATAGTTTGACAGCTTGGTTAAATTCAGTAAAATACCGCTTTTTGTGTAGCGAAAGAGAGTGTTTCTATGAAGAGCTTTATGGCAAAAAAAGAGCAGGTCGAGCATAAGTGGCTGCTTGTCGATGCCGACGGGGCGATTCTAGGCCGAATGGCTGCGAAAATCGCACCTATACTGATGGGAAAGACCAAGCCCACATATACGCCTCATGTCGATACAGGCGATTATGTGATTGTGGTAAACGCTGAGAAAATAAAGACTACCGGCAAAAAGGCTCAGGTAAAGGAGTATGACTATTACACGCATTTTCCCGGCGGCCATAAATTCGTCAGCTTTGCCGATATGATGGCCAGGAAACCTGAAAAGGTAATTGAATTAGCGGTAAGGCGAATGCTGCCGAAGAATAAGCTCAGCAGAAAAATGCTGAAAAAACTGAAGGTTTATCGGGGCCCGGAGCACAATCACCAGGCCCAAAAACCCGAAAAGATAGAACTGTTCTAAGAAGGAACGCAAATTATGGCAGAGGCCAAAACTGACAATCCTGCTGCTAAGGCGACTGCGAAGAGGGCAGCGAAAGGGCCGCAACCATCGCAAAAAGCCACTAAGAAGGGAGCCAGTCCAGGCGGTTACTACTGGGGTACAGGCAGAAGAAAGAGCGCTGTCGCGCGCGTTAGAATTAAACCCGGCAAGGGCAAATTGCTGATTAACAAAAGAGAGCTTGGAGATTACTTCCCTCGAGAACAGGATAGAAAAGCGGTCATGGCCCCTCTGAAGACAGTTGAGGGTGAAAAAAGATTCGATGTCTTTGTCAATGTCCGAGGCGGCGGGACTTCCGGACAAGCGGGTGCAGTGTTGCTGGGGATTGCCAGAGCATTGAAAATCTATGATGAAAACTATATCCAGGCGCTGCGAGATGGGGGACATCTTACCCGTGACAGCAGGATGGTCGAGAGAAAGAAGCCGGGCCAAAGGGGCGCAAGGAGGAAATTCCAGTTCTCGAAGCGTTAATTTGCAAATTCGTTTTTGGATTGTTACAATAGCCGCCGAGAGCAAATCCTGGCGGCTGTTTTTTTTGGAAGGAAGTATTATGATACGAGTTGCGATAATCGGAGCAAGCGGATATACCGGCGTCGAATCAATCGAAATCATTCTGCGCCATCCCGAGGCTGAGCTTACTTATCTTACGGCGCTCGAGTCCGAATGTGGTCACGCCGAGGATGTGTTCGGGCAGTTGAAAGGCCGATGCGATATGCAAATCGAGCCGTTGGATTTTGATAAGCTCAGAGGTGCAGCCGATGCCGCTCTTTGCTGTCTGCCTCATAAGGTCTCTATGGAATTTGTACCTAAACTGCTGGACGCCGGGCTGAAGGTGATTGATTTCAGTGCGGACTATCGGCTCAAAGACCCCAGAGTTTACGAGAAATTCTATAACGTAAAGCATATTGATACTGCTAATCTGGCACGGGCGGTATTCGGATTGCCGGAATTGTTCCGTGACAAAATAAAGGGCGCCGATTTAATTGCCAACCCCGGCTGTTTCCCGACAGGGGCATTGCTGGCCATAGTGCCGCTACTTAAAGAAGGCCTTATTGAAACAGACTCGATTATTGTCAATGCGGTAACCGGTGTATCGGGGGCGGGGAGAAACCCTTCGAGCAAATTTCATTTCCCGAATATGAATGAAAACCTGTTTGCCTATGGAATCGGCACGCACCGCCATATGCCGGAGATGGAACAAATCGCCAGCGAAATTGCCGGCTCCGAGGTCCAAATGCTGTTTCAGCCGCACGTGGGACCTTTTGACAGGGGAATTCTCTCGACGGTATATTGCCAGCCGAAAGGTAAGGTGGACTGCAAAAAATTGGCAGAACTCTATGACGAGTTCTATTGTTGCGAACAATTTGTGCAGATATGTGATGCCGCTCCGGCTGTAAAAGATGTCGCCGGGACGAACTATTGCCATATCTTTGTAACTTGTGCCAAAGGCAGAATCATAAGCTTCTCGGCCATTGACAATCTGGTAAAGGGTGCATCAGGCCAAGCAGTTCAGAATATGAATATTATTTTCGGCCTCGAAGAGAGCTTAGGTTTGTCATAATCAGGGACAGCTACGCCATGGGACTTGCCGTGGCAATAACGGGTTTGATGGCGCGTATTTTGGTATATGAGGTTGCAGACGATGAGAAGTCTTGAGAGAATTGTTGTTGTGATGGTGGTGGTGTTGGCCGGGGTGGGGGAGCCGAGTGGTGGCGCCGGTGTGGGGCGGAGGGCTTCTGTGATGGGGTCGTCTGCGTTGAGGGTGCTTTCTGAGCGTGGTTGTGGGCGGGCTACGGCTTATTCGGAATTTAATAAGATAGTTACTATTGGGGAAAAGACGCATGTTTCGTGGCTGGACTCGGAGAATGGTAAGTTTTTGGTGAAGATTCAGACGCTGGATCGGGGGACGAGGGAGTGGTCGGCGGTTTATACTGTTGGGGAGGCTTACGACAACCATGGGGGGCCTTCTTTGACGTGCGATAGCTCCGGGTATCTGCACATCGTCTATTATCCACATCATCATCCGTTTCGGTATCGGCGGTCGGTGCGGCCGAACGATGCATCGCAATGGACAGAAGAAGTGCAATTCGGGAAGAAGTGTACTTATTCGTCGCTGGTTTGTACGGCAGATGACAAGCTTGTGCTTGTGTGCAGGGAGAGCAGGACGCGGCAGTGGGTACTGAATCTGTATGAGAAGTCGGTGAATGGCGTGTGGAAGGGACCCCGAACAATACTCCACGGCAACGCTCCTTCGGGGTATGCGCGTTGGCAGGGGGCGCTGGTTTTGGGGCGAGATGGAAAGACGCTTCATATGAGCTTTATGCTATTTGAGAGAGCACTAACAGAAGTCGGTTACGCGGTAGGCTATCTGCGTTCGCCGGACGCAGGAAAGACCTGGGAGCGGAGCGACGGCGAGAGTGTTACTCTGCCGGCAACGCCGGCGACGATTGAGATTGTGGATGGCTCGGCGACGGTAGAAGGGCCGACGAACTTTCGTCCCGGTAATATTGCGTTGGATCCTGAGGGTGTTCCGTGGGTGCTCTACTCGCGTATGGATAGGGAGCCTTTCGAGGCGTGGGTCGCTCGGCTGACCGCAGAGGGTAAATGGCAGAAAATACCGCTGCTGCCGGTGATTAAGCGAAAATGGAAGGACCGGGGGGTGAAGACGCCCGGCAGTATCGTATTCGGGCGAGACGGCGCGATGTACATGGTGGTAACCACGGTGCAGAGCGGTACCGGAGACGAGCTGGCGTTTTGGGGGCACCCATCCGCGGAGGTTGCTTTGCTTGTGTCGAAGGACCAGGGCCGGACGTTTAGCGTGTTTGAGGTGTCTTGCGCCGATGATTCTGCTGCGAACTGGCTGCCCAACTTAGAGCGGCCCACCAGAAGCGAGCCGATAAAGGTCCCGGCGTTGATTTACACTCACGGACCGCGAGGTAAGACGAATAAAGATATTATGAGCAACGAAGTGATCTGGTGTGATATGGCCAGCCTGCCTGCCAAGGCTCAACCATAGTCGGCGACAGTCCCCCGTTTTTGGTTGACGTGGTATGGTTTGGGTATTAATTTGCCGGTATGTTGAAAGTTGCGACGTGTCAGTTTGCGGTGAGTAGTTCCATAAGACGGAACGCCCGGCAAATCCGCAATTTCCTGCAAAGAGCAAAAAAGGAAAAAGCGGATATTGTTCATTTTTCGGAATGTGCGCTCAGCGGCTATGTTGGCACCGACTTTAGCACTTTCAACGGATACGATTGGCAATTGCTCAAAGATGAGACAGAGAATATTATGGCCCTTGCCGGGCAGCTCCGCCTTTGGGTTGTGCTGGGCAGTACGCACAAATTGACCAGGCCGAACAAACCGCATAACAGTTTGTATCTGATAGGGCCGGACGGCAAAATCGTTGACCGCTACGACAAGAGATTCTGCACTAAAGGCGATTTGCGGCGATTGACGCCGGGTGATAGATTTGTGAATTTTACCGTTAATGGCGTAAAATGCTCGCTGCTGATATGCTTTGATTTGCGGTTTCCGGAGATTTACAGGCAGTTGTATAAACAAAAAGTCAATTGCATTTTCCAGTCGTTTTACAACGCCCGGCAGAAGGGCCCAAGTGTGCACACTCATATTATGCGGCAGACGATGCAGTGCCGGGCGGCGACGAATTATTTCTGGGTGAGTATGGCAAACTCAAGCGGGTACTATTCACCGTATCCATCGTGCATAATTGCGCCGGACGGCAAAATTGCCCGCCAGCTCAAGCGCAATCGGGCCGGCGTGATGGTCAATACGGTCGAGCTGAAAAAGAAATTCTATGACCCAATGGCTGATTTTAGAGATATGGCGATTAAGGGAGTTCTTGGCAATGGCCCGAAAGCAATTAAAGACCGGCGCTCAAGAAACACAACAAGTCTTTAGACAGCAGTCATGTTCCAGCGCAAAAAACGCCTGGCTAAAAGGGCTATCTGGGGTTATAATCTTAGTATGCTTGAGAAATCATCAGATTTTGTAAAAGTTTTCTTCGCCGATAAAGACAAGGTTTTGCGTCAATTAAAAGATTATGCCGAAAAACTTAAGCAAAGCTGGCCGGAAGTAGAAAAGATAGGGCTGTTTGGCTCTTATGCTACTGAGACTTTCGGGCCGGCGAGTGATGTGGACTTGCTGATAATTTTGCGCAAAAGCTCCAAGCGTTTCCTGGACAGAATTCCTGATTATCTTCCGGAGAATCTGTCCGTGGCCTGCGATGTTTTTCCTTACACCGTTAAGGAAATAGAGAAGATGAAACAGGAAAGAACCCCGTGGATTTGCCATGTTCTCGGCGAGGTGGTATGGCTTTAAATAGGAGCGAACTTCTTTGTAATGGTAAGAAATAAGCATAAACTGAACAAGTTTTATCAAAAATTAATCAAGGAGGAAAATATTTCCCATAAAAAGGCCCTTTCTATATACGAAGCACTGCACAAGGAAGCCGTGTCTTTAGGGATTATCAATTCTGAAAATATCTTAGAGGGCCTGGAAGTTGATTTGAGGATTGCCAAAGCGATAAATGGATTACCGTCGTGATAGAAAGACTGATAAAAAAGATAGCTCAACGTTTAGACGAAGATAAAGTTCCTTATATGATTATCGGCGGCCAGGCCGTGCTCTTATACGGAACCCCGCGCCTGACACGAGATATAGATATAACATTGGGAGTAGATACGGATAAATTCCAGTTAATTGAGGGGATATGCAGGAAGTTAGGGTTAAAAATTCTACCTGAAAATCCGGAGGATTTTGCGAGAGAAACTAAAGTACTTCCTGCAGAAGAGCCAGAGTTAAGAATACGCGTGGATTTTATTTTTTCCTTTACTGAATATGAAGCGCAAGCTATTAGCAGGACAAATGAGGTTGTGATGAGTGGTTATCCGGTGAAATTTGCATCTTGCGAAGATGTTATTATTCATAAGATGATAGCAGGAAGAGCTGTCGATGAGGAAGACGTAAGAAATATATTAATCAAGAACAAAAATTCGATTGACCTTAAATATATCAGAGGGTGGCTTTCAGAGTTTGGTAAGCTTTCTGAACACGAAGGGATATTAGAAAAGTTTAATAGTTTGCTGAAATAGTAAAGCATCACAACGAAGGCGAAATAGTAAAGTACCCGCTGGATTCGTCATTTTTTACGAATGAGATGGTTTGGCTGTAAGTAAATACTGCAGAAGTGAAAATAGGTAACTGTCTCTGTTGCGTTACTTAGGAAATAGCCAGAACGATGTTTAAGATTCTTTTCATTTTCGATGTCCTGTCGTTGGTGTTCGTTTTCAGTAGAGCTTTGCCGGAAGGCGAAGTACCATGTCATGTTGATGTCTTGCCCGTATTCTTTGTGCCCAAGGGAACAGTAGGTCCGACAAAGCAACAACAATTGAAACTCACTAAGCACCTGAAGCTGGCACAGAAATGCTACAAGCAGATGCTAAAAGATCGAGATATGTTCACCATTGTCAAGGGGCCACCACCCATTGTCAAGGGCAAATTTACACTCGACCATTATAAAACTGACGATAAATGTATCCAGAACATTATTGTTGAAATCTTCGACGAGTTCGGGCTGAACCGGTTTAACTGTCCCTATATTCTGCTTGTTGTGATTATGAGTCCGCGGGAAGAATTTCATGGCCCACGGGGTCGTCCATTCAATGGGGGGCTGAATGGAGGGGGCGGACTATCTGTATTTGCTTCTCATCGCCTTGACCATTGGCGAAATATCCAGGGCACTATCCAGCATGAACTCGGCCATAGCTTTGGACTCCCACATGTAGGTTCATTTGGATATGACATGCAGACAAGTCTATCCATTATGTCACGCAATAAAACGATTCTGTGGAGCGGTTTTAGGCCTCCTAAAACAAGAGGGATTCTGATACCTGAAGAAATTAGACTTTTGAGTATGAACAAAAAAGTTTTTCCCAATCTTTATTTCAAACCAGAAATTGATGTGCCTTCCGGGTATAGGATGTCACGGAAGTTAGCTGGTATACCCAAGTGGGATGTCCCCGCATGGAAGCCATACGTGGTTGATGTCAGAACGAGTAGTGGTGAGATGGAAAACAGCTCAGTATCAAACATTGTACACTGCATAATCAGAACGGAAAAGTATCGAAATAACAAAAGCCTAATTGACCTGGACCCTAAAAGCATGTGGCTATCAGGTATTGCCAAAGATGGCTGGGTCTCAGTAGATGTTACATTCCCTGTTTCGGTTACATTAGCCAAGATAGGAATCCACTCACGGTGCGGTGGAAAATATCATCCTGTCAAAGCTGTGCGTATTCAGGCAAAAGATGGCGGTGGCTTTGCCAACGTTTGCAACGAGGAAGTCTCTTCGCCGGACGCGTGTGTCTGCTTTACCGAACACACTGCGCAAAAATGGCGGTTCTTTTTCGGCGCTGGGCAAAGTAGGCAAGTTGTAATACGCGGTCTGCGGTTCTTTTCACCCAAGTGTGAAATTTTCAGTCCGGATTACGTGTACGTGACCTTAGACAAATAGGAAACGAATTGGAGCAGCTACCAATCTCATAGTGCTCATTTGATTACCATTTCAACTGTTCAAACAGAAAATTATAGATAGATATGATACTGGCCAGCGGAAAGGTAAAGCCGTTTTTTCTTTCTGTTGTAGACTATCTTTGCATTTTACATTAGAATTTCTGCAGTTAAATAGATTCCTGCTTGCGCAGGAATGACAAAAGGAGAACGAAGATGGCAAATAACACTATTAGAGTATATAATTGCTTCGGATGAAATACTCAGGAGTAGATTATGGAAATAGAACAGATACTCAAAGAATTCAGGGAAAGGATAGGGAAATTATACGGCAAACGGCTGAGAAGCATCGTTCTTTTCGGTTCCTGGGCAAGGGAAGAAGCAACGCAGGATTTGGATATTGACCTGGCAATTGTGCTCGAAGGCGACGTCGTCCCAGGTAAAGAAATAGACCGGATGATTGATATAATTACGGAAATTAATCTGGCCTACGGCGTGTTACTATCGGTTTATCCTGTCTCAGAGAAAGATTACGCCACGCTTAACAGCCCATTGGTGCTGAATCTGCGAAGAGAGGGGGTGAGGCCGAACAAATACTTCACAGCGGAAAAGAGTTTGTAAACACAATCGCCCGCTGGCTCCATACTAACGACTAAATACTATGAACAACAACACTATAACCAGTCCGAGAGGGTTTTTGGCGGCGGGGATGCGCTGCGGGATTAAGAAATCAGGCAAGCCCGATTTGGCACTACTTGTCTGTCCGAGCGGTGCGAAGACGACGGCGGTCTTTACAACCAACAAAATTGTGTCGGCAGCGGTGACTGTGAGCAAAGAGCATATAAAAAGCCCCGAAATCTGCACGGTAGTTGTCAATTCCGGCAATGCTAATACCTGCACCGGCCAGGCAGGAATTAAAAATGCAATAACAATGTGTGCTAAAACAGCGTATTTCGTGAAGCGTGAAGCGTATCTCGAACGACATACGAAATACGAGAGACGAGAGACGAAGGAGGAGGGACGAAATGTCCTGGTTGCTTCTACGGGTATTATTGGCAAGCAGTTGCCGATCAAAAAGATTGTCGCAGGTATTTCAAAAGCGGCGGAGAACCTTTCAGCTTCATCTAAAGCCGGGCTGGATTTTGCAAAGGCGATAATGACAACCGACACCAAGCCGAAACAGGCCGTCCGTCGACTCGAAATTTCCGGCAAAAAAATTACGATAGCCGGTGCGGTCAAAGGAGCCGGTATGATTGCTCCTAATATGGCAACAACGCTTTGTTTTATTACCACCGATGCCGCTATGACAAAACCGCTGCTGGCGAGAGCTTTGAAGACCGCTATCGACAATTCGCTAAACAAGCTGACTGTTGACGGTCATCAAAGCACTAATGATACCGCTATAATTCTTGCCTCCGGCTTAGCTGGCAATCGGTCAATAGTGAGCCGATGCCCGCGATATAAAAAATTCGCCGGGGCATTGGTGGATTTGTGCGACGATTTAGTCAAACAGATGGCCCTCGATGCCGAAGGTGCAACGCGGATGTTCAAGGTCGTTGTCAAAGGTGCGGCTACAAAAGCCGATGCTACAAGAGCGAGCAGGGCGATAGCTGATTATCCGCTGGTAAAATGTGCGGTGGGAGGCGGCGACCCAAACTGGGGCAGAATTATCTGTGCAGTCGGTTCAGCAGGCGTAAAATTGAACCCTAATAAGCTCTCCTGTAAACTCGGCGATATAACCGTCTTTAAAAACGGTGCCCCTAAAAAGTTTGATGCAAAAAGGGCCAGTAAAATCGTTTCACAAACAGAACACACAATAGCAGTCGATTTAGGCGCAGGCAAGCAAAGTGATTTTTGCTACGGCTGCGATTTAAGCGCTGAATATGTTACAATCAACGCGGATTACCACACGTAACAGTGGACAAGTGCGTAAGTGCTCTTCTTTTTTATTTGAATTTACCACAACAAAACACTTGAAGAACATCTCTGTTTGGTTAAACTGCAGGCGATTTTATGTATTTTGTGCACATAAGGATGTGTGTATAGGAAAAATATAGCTAAATTCTACAAGGAGCGGGAAAAGTGAAATTTTTTAAGCACTCCGTCGCATTTTTGGTTTCGTTTCTTGCCCCGGCATCGACGGTCTTTGCGTCGCAAGCCAGCGAATCAGCCGCTACGACCGGCATTCCTACGGAGTGGTGGATTGCCCCTCTGGCCTCGGTGGCTGCTCTGGTCGTCGCCTACATATTTTACAAGAAGATGATGGCTGCCCCCGAAGGCAATGAGAAGATGATTACCATTGCCGGGCACATCCGTGAAGGGGCCTATGCATATCTGTTCAGTCAGTATAAGGTTGTGGCCTTGGTGTTCCTGTTTCTCTTTATTGTCTTTACGGCTCTGGCATATTTACGTATGCAGAACCCATTTGTGCCTGTAGCCTTTTTAACGGCCGGCTTCTTCAGCGCACTCTGCGGGTTTTTGGGTATGAAGACGGCGACCAACGCCTCGTCCCGAACTGCTCAAGGCGCCAGCAAGAGTTTGAACCAGGGACTGCAGGTTGCCTTTCGTTCCGGCGCAGTAATGGGCCTTATTGTCGTTGGTTTCGGCCTTCTGAATATCACAATCTGGTATCTGATTCTTGATAAGCTCATCTATACGGCTGAACATATGAGGGAGGA
>JAUWBI010000023.1 GCA_030601745.1 Phycisphaerae bacterium | reverse complement strand
GCTAGTGTCCGCGGGGTATCTTCCTTTATAAACGCTTGTCCCAACCGGCCAGGAGCTGTCGGCAGAGTTAACAGCATCAAAATCGGTGCCGAAGTAGAGGTCGTAATACTCTGGCTCGTAGGAATCGGCGCATGGGCATGTTGTCCACTGCAGGACGGCATCAGTGCTTACGCCGCAGGCCCCGTCCGCACGAACCAGTCGCAGGTTGTCGATAAGAACCGGTGTTCCGGAAGGACGAACTACGACATAGTCACCCGGCCACTGTGGATTCTCGAAGTTTTGAAACACATACGCAGACCACGCGCTAACAAAGAACCTGACGTCGACAATGTCGGTCAAATCAGCATTATTCTCAAGGGGAGAACTTAGGCATACACAGTACGTCTTCCAGCCAGCCCCAACGGAAGTAGCAGTCGCTTCGGCTTGTACACTATAAGTGTTCCTAGCCCCGCCGCTGTCATAGAGCTGAATCTCGCGAACGTGCTCAGAACTATTAGCAACGGTCTTGAACACGTCAAGTACGAATACGTGGACACCGGGAACAAGGATGGGCATTAGGCCCTGTCCGACTCCGAGTGTGAAAACACCCTTAATCTCGCGGTCCATCCTGCCTTTATAATTGCCAGCCGAGTCGAACGCCCCACCTTTATTACCTACACCCACCCAGGTGCCCAGATAGTCATATCCAGACGTGGGGTCCGGTACGCCGGCGGAGTCATTTGTTACACCGTAATCAATCTCCATCGACCCAGTGCCCTCAACAAAATTGGTGCTATTCTGCATTAACCAGCCCGTGCCTTCAGCTGGGTCTCTCAGATCCGTCCAGGGCCGTGCGGCAATATTATCCATATCATCCAGCATTACGGCCCCACTGCCTACATCTGGATACTTGCTGCGAATTGCAGGGGCACCCGCTAACTCGATGGACGCTGCATCAATATCGGTTATATCGAGCTCGCAACTACCGAGAATAGCCGCGGTAAGCACATCTTCACCCTTAACAACCAACGGATTGGGGCAGGACTCAGGTTTGATGTCTACCTTAACTTGTAATTCAGTACAGGCTAAATCCCTAAGCACTTGCAGGAAATTATAAGCATCGGCCCAGGATGAGCCATTATTTGCTCCAGTGCCGTTGGCATCTACGTAAATGGTGGCAGCAAAGGCAGGCTGGCTAACGCAGACTAATAAAATAGCGAAAAGCACCAAATTTTTCTTAAAGCCATTGCCGAATTGCATTTTTGTCCTCCTCTACCTGCTTTTAGACACACGAATTAAAGCCGATAAATGCCACTGAGTAAGCTGGGTGTTTTCACATTATACTATTTATCGGAACTAAAGTCAAGGATTTTCTGTGGCAATAATTCGTCGTTCGTCCGCCTCGGCGTAGCCCTTAGGCGAAGCCGGGTCTTCTGTCGTCTGACTCCTGTTCTCGATGAACCACAAATCGCGAGCGACGAAAAATCGACCAAATCCGCAGGCTGAAGCGGTAGCGGAAGTCCCGATTTATCGGGAGACCCCCGCGCGATCATTTGCGCGGGGGAGTAAAGCAAAAATCAAATTTTTCAAAAATTTTTAATCCCTTTCCATATAAGTATTTACAAATTTATTGCCTCCGAAAAACCCGCGTTTTTCGACCATTTGCGCAAGTCCGCCCTAATTAGGGGAACGCCTGCCCCATTGTTTAGAGTGTCATTTACTCTAATGGGGTCTTTTTTGGAGATACTTATTATGGCAACTGAATTACAAATACTCGCCAACCGTCGAAACGCCCAAAAATCGACCGGCCCACGCACCAGCGAAGGCAAGGCTGCCGTCTCACAGAACGCCATCAAGCACGGCCTGTTGGCCACCCACGTCGTAATCAGCTCAGAAAGCCAGGCCGACTTCGACCTCTACCGCGACCAAATCCTCGACGAGCTAACACCCGCAAGTCCTATGGAATCTATGCTCGCAGAACGCATTGTCAGCCTCTCCTGGCGGCTAAAACGCGCTAGACGCATACAGAACCAGACCATCGACGCCCTGAACGCACCTAATACCTCCAACCCACTAACTAAACTCGCCCAATCCCTGCTTTACAAAGGCCAGGACCAGCCGCAGGAGGATCCCAATCTGGCTCTCGGCCGGTTGGCAATAAAGGACTTCTCAAATGGAAGGGTCCTCGACCGGCTACTAATGTATGAACGCCGAATGGAGAACAGCCTCTACAAAACGCTCCTCGAGTTTCAAAGACTACACCTCATCAAAAAGCTGGACCCAACGATTGAAAATCCTGTTTGTGCGCGGGCAAATTTACAATAATAGTTTATGATTTTATACGCGGGAACTTATTACCCTGAAGGGTACTAATTATGCAAAACAAACCCAATTTACTGAATACTCAAATGAACGTAACTAAAGTTTTAACAAAGGATTATGAAAATGAACGCCTTGGCAGACGTGGGAAAAACAAAGCCAATACAAAGCCAATACAAACCCAATCAAACCCAATGGAGGCGGGGGGATTCGAACCCCCGTCCCGTGATGTTTTAAGACAAGCTTCTACATGCTTAGTCGTTTTATTGTTTTTCGCCTTACCAAACGCCAAACGACAGGCTCCTGACTCAGCTATTTCGGAATTAATCTTGCCTCGCCGGCCCGAACAACCGGCCAGGCCAGCCTGCTGTTTGACGCCCTTTTCAGGCCCACAGGCAAAACCTGAAAGGACGGGCTACTTAATTAGGCAGCCATTTGTAACTGGTAGTTACCAATTAATTGTATGCCGGATGATTAGCCAGGCCAACCGGCGTCCTGGACATGCAACTTGCCTCTCCGCCATCCGGTCGAAGCCGTTCGCCCCCGTATTCACTTTTCAAAAAGCGGCCTTTAGGTTCAATAAACCGCCTTTACCCGCGCTCTATATATTATATCGTCTGCTACGCTGGACCGCAACAAAAGTTTTGTTTTTTGGCCTGTTTTTTCCTGCAACAGGCCGTCAAACGGGCATTCCTGCAATGTGTCGCCAGAGTTACTGCTTCTCGCCGAGCTTGTTCTGGTGCTGGTAGATTTGCCTCAAAGCGGCGGAAGCACAGTTGCGTACTCCAGTGTTCTCATCGTCTAAAGCGGCTTTCAAAGGCTCTATCGCCCTTGCGTCATTTATCCGACCTAAAGCCCATGCCGCGAACCATCGGACAGACGAATTCTCATCCTTCAGAGCGGCAATCAATGGCTCTACCGCTCTGGTGTCCTTTATGCTGCCTAAAGCCTGTGCGGCTTTGTATCGGACATCCGCATCGGTGTCCTTGATAGCACCAATCAAAGGTTCCACGGCCTCTGTGGCCTTTATACCACCCAAAGCCTCTACTGCTATGCATCGGAGGGCCGAATTCGGGTCCTTCAATACAGCAATCAAAGGCCCTACAGTTCTTTCGTCCTTTATTTTCCCTAAAGCTTCTACTATGCTGTGTCGGGCACGGGAATCTCCGTCGTTCAAGGCAGCAATCAAGGGCTGTACTACTGGTGTACCTATATTTGCTAAGACCACTGCTGCGAACTCTCGGACGTGCGTGTTCTCATCTTTCAAAGCTGCAACCAAAGGTTCTACCATACTCGCAGCGTCGCGCTTACCTGCATTCAGTAAAGCCTCTTCTGCGTGCCATCGAACAGCTGAACTCTCATCCTTCAAAGCCCTCATCCAGAACTCTACCAATCTTGCCTCTTCTATCTTACCCAAATTAAGCAGGGCCTCTGTCGCTTCGAATTGAACACGCCAATTCTCATCCTGTAAGGCAGCGATTAGTGGCTCTACCGCTCTTTTGTCTTGTATCTTGCCTAAGGTCCCTGCTGCTTCGATTCGAGTGGCCCAATGCTCATCCTTCAAAGCCCTGACCCAGAACTCTACCACCCTCGGCTCCTTTGTCTTACCCATATTTATTAAAGCCTCAGCCGCTTCGAATCGGACGCTCTGATTCTCGTCCTCCAAAGCAGCAATCAATGGCTCGACCGCCCTTGCGTCCTTTATCTGACCTAATGCCTCTGCCGCGTAGCATCGGACCCGCGAGTCCGTATCCTTCAAAGCAGCAATCAAACGTTCTGTTGCCCTTGCGTTCTTTATCCTGCCCAAAGCCCTTGCCGCGCCCCGTCGGACATACGAATCCTTGTCTCCCATAGCCTCAATCAAGGGCGGTACCGCTGCAGGCTCTTTGAACTGCCCAAGAGCCTGCACTGCTTCGAGTCGAACATCCTGATTGTCATCGTTGGCGGCATCGCTCAAAGGCCTTACGGCGTTTGCGTCCTGCAGTTGACCCAGGGCGTGCGCCGCTCTCGCTCGGACGTGCGAATCTTCATCCTTCAAAGTCTCAATCAAAAACTTTACTGCTGTTGTGTCTTGTCTCCAACCTAAACCTGCTGCTGCGCTGCACCGAACAGAAGAATCCTTGTCCTCTAAAGCAGCAATCAATGGCTCGACGGCCCTTGTATCTTCTGTCCAGCCTAAGGCCCATGCAGCAAGGCATCGCACGTTTGGGTCCTCATCCTTCAAAGCCACGGTTAAGGGCTCGACAGCTATTGGCTGCCCAAACTGTCCTAAGGCCTTTGCCGCGGCTCGTCGAATGCCCGCATTCTTATGCTTCAATGCCTTTATCAAAGGCCCCACGGCCACCGGATCTCCTGACCTACCTAATGCCCATACCGCATACTGCCGCTCCAGAGTGGATACAATAAAACAGGGACGCTCTAAAGTGCGACACAGATACGGCGGGCACTCTGAGTATCTACCTGCTCGGTAGAGTCGGATACCCTTTCGATGGTCCAGGATACTTAACACCAGGTAGATAGCGAACACTATCCCGAAGACGATGATTGTTGCAGCTATAACCATCCACTTTTTTCTGAGTTGCATTATATTTCTCCCTGGAAACTCTTGACATTCAGCGCCGGGGCGATTTTGATTGCCTTTTTCCCGTACAGCCTTTCCTCATAGCCCCCTCCTATAAATGTGAACTACAATATCATCGGTAAACGATGGCAACTTAACAGACATAGTGCCACCTGTTATAGTAAGGGTGCGAGTAGTCAGCAGGCCACTATCGGGCTTTATGGTATCCATTGTGTAAGTTCCGTTTGCCAGAGAAAGGTTCTTAAGTTTCAAGGTTTGGCTTTTGAACTTCACTTCCTCCTTGCCGGTTGCTGAGGAGCAATACGCGACGGCCTGCCTTTTTGAAGAAAGCACGTACTGGTGGCTGCCAGGCCCGGACTCGACAGTGCCATTAAACCAGAGGTTGGGGTAGTCCGTCAGTCGGTCCCAGAATGCCCTCAGCACCAACGCATCGTCCTCGAACCTGTTCCGGCTGTTTGGATTGTAATTGTGGGGGAATTTTGGCAGGTTGGTCGAGGAAAAACCTATTCTTGGCTTCATATATAAGTCCATCTGCTGGCATTTGGCCATCATAAATTTCCACATATACTTTCTGGTGTGTACGCGCTGCTCCGGGTGTATATAGCTGTACTTTTGGCCGTTGTCGTCCCAGCTTTCCTGGGGGATGTAGGGCTTGTTGTACTTCATACGCCATTCCCTGGCGTTACTGAATTTGTGTCTCTTTCCATAAATCAAAAGATCGAAGTAGGGCCGCGTGAAAATCCAGTTTCTCTGCTTCTCGCTCAACCCGCCGGTATCCATACCGATAATCACCGGCTTACCGGGCCGCAGCGAGATACTGTGGCTGCGCACCGTCAGCGTCATCTGCTCAATCCAGAGCCGCACCTTTGCCCAGTCACGGTGATGCTCCTTAATTTCGTGAACGAGGTCATAGTAAACATTGTCCAAATCAGCCGTGACTTCAACGAGTTTTTGAAACCACGCTTTTTGCGCATTGACAAGACCACTCTTTTTATCAGCTACAGAGTGATATATCCGAAAGCGGTTAAGCAAATCTCCACCGAGGTGGTCGGTGAACGAGTTCACATTATTAGCTGGGTTGAAGAAATGTCCAGCCCAGTCAATCCCCGACCTATCGCGGCCGGGAGTATCACTGGCGCGCAACTGCCAGCCGTTCCACATCAGCAGGTGAATTATAATGCCCTTTGACTGAAGGTATTCGCATTGCCGACGAAAACGTTTCCAGTAGTCTTTGTTAAACCGGGTCAAATCGAACTTACGGCTCCCAGGCTTTGTTTCTTCATACGGGAACAACATATTTTCCAGAGACCCGCCGTTTTCTTTCGTAAACTTTTCAATATGCTTCCAGCTCAGTGGCGGATAAGCCCGAATATGGTTAATGCCGTGTGCTGCTGCCCAATCTGCCCACTGAACGTGGTCATACGCATCAGAGGCCGCGTAAAAGATAAAATCAGATAAGCCTCCGAAAGATAGCAGCGGTTTGTCGTTGTGGGTAAAGTAGACCTGCTTGGTGCCGGCTTTTTCAAGCTTCAATCCTTCCGCTGCCGAGGCCCCGGTCGTTGCTGCCATGACCATCGTCGCTATGCCAATCCAAACAAGTGTGGTTTCTGCAGTTCTAACAAAAATGGGGCGCGCAAAGTTTGTGCTCATGCTAACCCTTTTTCTAAAGTTTCTATTAAGTTTTCTGCAAAACACATAAATCTATACCCAACTCCTGCGATTTAGCCGGATGTCTGCTGCCCCGTGTCTTTCGGGACAACAACGGGGTACAATCATTATCTTATTGCGTTCTCCTCTATCCTGGTTATAATACAACTATCCTTTGTATGCCGCCAGCGAAAAAAATAATTTTTGCCCGGCTCCTCAAGAGGCGAGTTTGGCTACAGGATTTCTGAGCCGCTTTTATAATCGAGAGATAAACTATATGGACCTATCTATTGTTATACCGGCACTTGACGAAGGTAAAAAGATTGGTCGGGATGTCGAAGCGGCGGCGACGTTTTTAGAGGGTAATCATTTGGCGGGAGAGATTATAGTCGTCGATGACGGCAGCAAAGACAACACCGCCGAAGCTGCAAAAAATGTTGAAATTTTCTCAGGCGCAACACTGAAGGTCGTTCGTTACGAGCGCCATCGCGGCAAGGGTTACGCTATTCGCAGAGGCATAAAGGAAACGAGCGGTGAATATGTGATGTTTGCCGACAGCGGATGTTGCGTACCCTATGAAGATGTTTTGCGAGGGCTTGGGTTACTGAGAAGCGGGGCGTGTGATATAGCGCATGGGTCGAGAAAAATGCGGGGATGCAAGATTGAAAAGGCCCAGAGTTGGTATCGGCGGATTTGTTCCAGGATTTTTCACTGGTTTGTGATTTATGGTATGAAAATACCCGCTGAATTTACCGATACACAATGCGGATTCAAAATATATCGGGGCGACGTCGCACGAACATTATATGGACAATGTGTCACTGATGGTTTCATGTTCGATGTGGAAATCATAATGCGGGCCCAAAAGGAGCGTTACCGGATAAAAGAATTTCCCGTCGACTGGACCTGTGACCGTGACAGTCGGCTATCGCCGACGCGGAGTCTGTGGCGTGTTCTTTTTGAGCTGATGACTATTAAGCGGATTATAGCCAAGACACAAGACCAAAGACACAAGACCGAAGACACAAGACCAAAGACTTGAGTCTGGCGTCTTGAGTGGAGTAAGCGATGATAAGATTAGGATTGGGTGTTGTCTGTCTGATTAGTTTCTGTACGTCATCTTTTGCCCTGCCTGCACCCCCATTGCTTCTTGCCTGCACCTATGTAACCGCAGGCACAGGTGCGAAGCAAAATATGGGGGTTGCGCAGGCACAGGTGGAATTATACGTGGCCCCCGACGGCCACGACGCCAATCCCGGCACGAAGGACCGGCCGTTCGCCACCCTCACTCGCGCTCGTGACGCGGTGCGCCAGATAAAGAAGACCTCGAAAGAGCCAATCACGGTCTACCTTCGCGGCGGTACCTATTACCTGGATGAGCCACTGGTATTTACCGCCAGGGACTCGGGCAGCCGCGAGGCGCCGGTACGTTTCGCCGCCTATAAGAAGGAAAAGCCCGTATTGAGCGGCGGGGTGAAGCTCGATTTGACTTGGAGGCCGTACCGGGACGGAATCTTCCGCGCGGACATGTCGCCGACGCTCCAAAGCTATGGCGACGGAGCGCCGGCGGTGCGGAAGGGCAAGCTCACCTTTACGCAACTGTTTGTTAACCCCGTTAGAGACCCCAAGAGAGGAAAGTCATCTAACAGGACAAGGGAAAAAGTCTCTAACGGGGTCAACGGGCGACGGCAACACTTAGCACGCTACCCGAACTTCGCCGGGGATTACCGCTACAACGGTCCCGGCTGTAGTGCCGACGCACTCAGTCCGGAGCGGGTCAGGCGATGGAAGAATCCCACAGGCGGCTTTGTCCACGGTTTGTCCAGCCATCGATGGGGCAGCCTGCATTACCGAATTACCGGCGTGGATGAAGAAGACACCCTGAAGCTTCAGGGCGGCGACCAAATTAACCGCAACTCCTCGCTGCACAAACAGTACCGGTTCGTCGAGAACATTTTCGAAGAACTGGATGCCCCGGGCGAGTGGTACCTCGATACCAGCAGGGGCGTTCTGTACTTGATGCCGCCCAGAGGCGTAGATATTTCCAAGGCCCGCGTGGAGGCCGTGGTGCTTAAGCAGCTCGTCGAGTTTCGCGGCTCGATACGTCAGCCCGTGCGGAACATTCACCTTCGCGGCCTGACGCTGACCCATACAGCCCGCACCGTGTTGGAAAAATACGAGCCGCTGCTCAGGGGAGACTGGTCGATTGTCCGGGCCGGGGCGGTGTTCTTCGAGGGCGCCGAGGACTGCTCAGTAACCGACTGCTTCTTTGACGCCGTGGGCGGCAACGGTGTGTTCATCAGCAACTACAACCGCCGGATTAAGGTCGCCGGCTGTAAATTCACCGAGGCCGGCGACAGCGCCGTTTGTCTGGTAGGTGACTTCAACGCCGTGCGCAGCGGGTCAACCTGGCAGAACCAAATCGCTGACCCTCCGGACAAGACCGTCGGCCCCGCCACACAGAACTACCCGGCCCTGTGCGTGATACACAACAATCTGGTCCGTGACATCGGGCTCATCGGCAAGCAGACTGCCGGGGTGTTTGTCTCGATGGCTGCGGAGATTATTGTCAGCCACAACACGATTTACCACATCCCGCGGGCAGGCATCTGCCTCAACGACGGCACCTGGGGCGGACACCTCATCGAATATAACGACGTCTTCGACACGGTGCGCGAGACCGGCGACCACGGGCCTTTTAACTCCTGGGGCCGCGACCGGCACTGGGGCTCACGCAGCGACCTGACACGCAGTATCTGTCAGCTCGATAACTTCAAGACCACCATCATCCGCCATAACCGCTTCGCTAACTGGGGCAGCCACTCCTGGGGCATCGACCTTGACGACGGCTCTTCCAACTACCATCTCTACAATAACCTCTGCCTGGGTATGAGCTTCAAGCTGCGCGAAGGGTTTTTCCGCCTGGTGGAGAACAACATCTGCGTTGGCCCCATCCCGCCGGGGCTCCACGTGTGGTACCAGGGCTGCGACGACGTCATCCGCCGTAATATCATCGTCAACACCAAAGGCACGGAAATCTATGAGTTCATCAGGTGCAACCCGGCTCACGCCAGGCAGTTTGACTACAACCTGTTTTACAATTACAAAGGTGAGCCGGTCGTGCGGCTGAGGGCGGGGGCACCGTCACCTTTCAAAGAGCTGATGTCGTTCGCCGAGTGGCAGGCGCAGGGTCTTGATTTGGGCTCGGTGTTTGCTGACCCGCTGTTTATCGCTCCGGCCAGGGGAGACTATCGCGTCCGGCCGAATTCGCCTGCCCTGAAGCTCGGCTTCAAAAACTTCCCTATGGATAATTTCGGTGTCCTCAAGCCCGAGTTTCGGGCCGAGGCGCAAGAAGGGCATCGGCTTTTCGACCACGCCCAAAACCAGGTCCGGCCCAGCATTAATTTTCCGTGAATAGACCCATTCACTGAAAATTAGTGCTGGGTTGCTGCTTCGGAACTCAGAGCTCAAGGCGTGTTCTTTCAGAACTATTAAGCGGGCTTTGTCTGAAAAATGAGAGCCATTCTTTGATGTAACTGCCAGCGGAGGCTTAGAAAAAAATGTGAGACCGTTTTTCAAGGAAGTAAAAGGGGTAACGCGATATGAGAAGTATTTTGAATTACCTTATCTTTAGCGTGGTGTTCTTTTCAGGGTGTGCCTTAGATAAGTTAGTACGAATAGAATCATCAAAAGAGGCCGTCCATTACACAAGACTGGACAAACCCTATGCGGTTCTGCGGCGGGGTGATGTGGAGGTAGTCATCGTAAACAACGAGCCGGTTGATGACAATGTATTGTCCGGGCACCGCGGCGGGTATAGCGGCGTGGCGTCGCTTAAGCATACCAGGTGCAGCAAGAACCTGTTCGTGCCGCTTTACGCAGGGCTAAATTTTGAGCACATCCACGATGGCACTACCCAGCCGAGAGATATTCTTTTTGAGCCACGTCGAGCACCGATGGACATTCGCCGGATTGATGAGCACACCGTTGAGCTTTACCAGGCGCAGACACCGCATTGGCAACTGGAAAGCTGGCTGCGATATAAGTTGCTGGATGATGGTGTAATCGAGATGACGTTAGATTGTGTTCCACACAAGCGAACCTTTAAGAACAGCTATATTGGTCTATTCTTTGCCAGCTATATCCACCAGCCCGAGTCGCTGGATATTCACTTCTTGGGGCATCGCACTGATTCGACAGAACCCAAGCCACGCTGGATTCGGGGCATAACGTCTGCGCATGGCAAATACTCGACACATTTGGCCACAGATGATAAGCGCGAATTTACTCACGATCCGGATTTTCCTCTTACGTTGATTTTTAATTTCTCAAGCTATCGTTATAGTGAGCCGTGGTACTATGGTATTAGTGGTAATATGGCTTTAGTGCTGATGTTTCGACGGGGCGACAAGGTTCGGTTTAGTCAATCTCCTTCCGGTGGAGGCAAGGGCAATCCGGCGTGGGACTTTCAGTGGTTTGTGCCGAAATATGAGGTGGGTCGACGTTACCGGTTCGTTATGCGGGCGATGTATTTGCCTTTTGAATCAGCAGAGCAGATAGTCAAAGCCACAGCTCGACACAGGGCTGCGCTCAATGCCAAATAAAACCATAATTCTCATCTTATTTCCAGGGGCCGAAGTGCAAAATCCTGTCTTTTTGTGTCTTTTCACCCCGGTCTTCCAGTACAATCATAGCCAGTGTATCTGGATGGTTCGAGCAGTATTCTTTGACCTCATCCGGGGTCATAACCATAAAGGCGGTTGAAAGGGCATCGGCGGTTGCGGCGTCAAGGGCACAGGCCCAGGCGGTGCGTTTGCCCTTAACCGGCTGAGCCGTGCGGGGGTCGATGATGTGCCGGCCCTTCTGTAAACCTGAGCCGCTCAGGGCCCGGCCCTGCAAATGAAGGCCGGCTAAGGTCTGTTTGCGATTATCCGGATTGCTTAACGTCAGGGGCCAGCCTTTTGTCCCGGATGGGGCATCCAGGGCCAGAACCGAACTGTAGCCGCCGTGAATTACAGCGGTGTCAATACTCCAGTCGTGCAGCAGCTCAGCCATCCGGTCAACCGCGTAGCCCTTGCCGATACCGCCGAGGTCAATTTGCACCCCCGCTGCTTCACTTTTGCGAAGCAAAATGGCGGAGGCCAGCACCTGCACCGTGTGCTCGGCTTCGTCCAGCTTAAAAAGGTGTATGCCGGTACGCTCACGGGCAAGATTGAGCTGCTCTTTAGAAGGTGTGCGTGCTTTTTCATCCTCGCCAAGCCAGCAGCCCAGCAGCGACCCAATGGTAATATCAAAAGCTCCGTTGGTTTCGGCATAAATCCGGGTGCTCAACTGGAGACATTCGAATGCGTCCAGGCCAACCTGCAGAGACTGACCGGCAGCGAGATTGTTAATCCGGGAGATGTCGCTGTTTTCGATGAATCGGCTGAGTTCGGCCTCGAGCCGGTCAAGCTCATTGAAGGCGGCCCAGGCCGCCTGTTGGGCGTAGCGGGCATCCTGATACAGGATGATGACCTCAAAAGTGGTCGCCATGGCCTCATGGGAAAAACGCTGCATCCCGGGGATTGAATCCCAATTGCTCTTAACAAAGGAAATTTCTTCTTGCGGCTGAGTCATTTTTCACCTGCTGTCTGTGGTTGAATGGACTGTGTCTGCCGCTGGAGGCGGTCCCACAGGTCCTTTCTCACAAGGCCAAGCAATTTAACTTTCGGACGCAACCACACATAATACGGCTTGTCAAACAGAAACAAGTACATTTGCCGTTCTTCCGGAGGAGTGAGTTCATAGAGCTTATTGGTCAGCTCCACCTCAACGCTGGTCGAGGCGATGATGATGGGTGCAGCCGGTACGTTCTCGTCAACCTTGTTCCACCAACCAACCCTGGGGAAAGAACGGAAGTACCAGGGAAGTGGCCAGTAGTCATCCTCGGGACAAATGACCTGAATGGGTATTTCATAGCCGTCCGGGTGTGCCCTGGCCATCTCTTCCACTCGCTGCGCTATGGTAAAAACATCCGTAGTCGGATGAGCGTAGACATACGGATTGCGGGTGTCTGCGTAGAACTTGTAACTGCCTGAATATGCCTGCCAGGTGAGGTGGACTCCACCGGCGACCAACAGCAAGCTGATAAATGCCCGGGCCAGAACATTTGGCGCCAGCTTTATCACTGCCACCGCCCCGACACCGGCCAGCAGAATCATACCATGCAGAAACCCTAACAAACACCAGGGAGTTTTATATCGGATTACGGAATACAACACGGTCATTATGAGCGTGTAGAAGGCGATGAACCTGAGCAAATGAAAATCAGCACCTGATAAGCCCTTTCTCGTCCAGCCCTTCCGAAGGGCGGGGCTCGTCATAGCAACTATGAAGCCCGTCACGGCTAAAAGGACAATAAGGGCTTCACTCCAGACCGGCCCTGCGGCGTATCTGGAATAGATGAGCATTTTGAGGTAGTAATGCCAGGGGTGAATATGCAATTGGTTTTGACGGGCCCGGTCGAAGTAAGTTGCATAAGTTCGAACCGAGTCCAAAATTCCGTTTGGGTTGGTAAGAAATGATGAGTAAAACAGGGCTGAAACCACTACAGCGGCCGCAACCACTGCAATGAAATGCGAGGGCTTTACTGCTCGGACGGCCTTGATAAAACCGCCGGAGCCGTCCCGTCGGCTCCGCAGCAAAAGTGTGAGCACCAGAGCCAACAGCATTGAGTCGAAAGCAATGATGAATGTTTCTTTGGTCGCGTGTGCAAGCCCCAGGAACACCCCCGTCAGTAAGGCCCAGGTGATGTTCTTGCTCCGAGTATAGCGGTAGCCGCAAGTGATTGCCCCAAAGGTGAAACAGACCAGGAGCATTTCCTGAATATAGTAGCGACTGTAGAAAACCATAGCTGGTGAGATGGTGGTCAATACGGCGGCACAGACCGCGGCGGTCCGCCCCAGTCCATCAGCCAGCAGCAAAAGCAGCAGCACCAGGCACACCCCGAAAAAAACAGGTACGATGCGCAGGGTAAATTCGCTTACGTCGGTGAGTTTCTCGGCCGAACTGAGCCGGGCCGGTATCAAGGTCAGGTAGTTAAGCGTCGGGCCGTGGTACTCATACCGGTTATAGCGATAGAAACTTTTCTCCAGCAGGTCTCCGAACTTGTCGGCGTGAACCGCCTCGTCGCCGTGCATGGGACGCTGCTCCAGCAGCGGCAGGCGCAGCGCAATAGCGGCAATTGTCGCGGCCAAAATGAGGACGCAACCTTTTTTTGACCATTTCATCCCGTTAGACATATATGGATATTGACAAGTTTTTTCCTTAGAGATAGCTATTTCTTTATCTTCGGAATGTCTAACTGGATTCATATCGCGGGTTTGCCGAAAACTTCAACCTCGATATAGTGGTTCAAATCGTTGCTGGTATTGCCATTGCTGTAAAGGCGGACGTAGCGGGCGAGGGCGCCCTTGGCGTCGATAAGTTTACCCTCTGCGGTTTCGGTATAGTGCATATCTTTGCCGACACCTAAGCCGGCAGAGTTGTCAATATCATTGTTGAACAGGGTCGTAACACCCGTGATAAAATCAGGGTCACTCGCAACCTGCACCACCACATCAAAATAGACGACGGCCTGCTTGTGGTAGTGCCAGAACAGAATGGCGTATATGTTGTACTCGGCTTCGAGGTCGATAGTAACGCTTTGCTTAAAAGGGCCTAACTCAACATAGCTGCCGTCAGCGGCTTCCTTGTCTCCGTCGGTTATCATTTCGAGCTCGCCGATGATTGGCAGGTCGTCGGTGCTGGCCACTGCTTTTTCGAAGGCGACATTTTTTGCTCCGACCGGAGCCAAAAACGGTGGGCGGGGCTTGCCCAGCGGCTTCTCAAGATTGGGCACCCGGGTATCCTGCGGCGTGCCCACGAACATCGGTTTGGGCAGCTTGATGTCGATAGCCACCTCCTGCGAAGATTCTTTGCAGGAGTGAACAAGGCACAAGGACGTCGCAAACAACACGCAGACAGAAACCTTCACAATTGAATTAAAACCTTTTTTCATCATTTCTTTTTAACCTCAAAATTCTGCGTTACTGACGGCACATTATTTTTCAGCAAACTATCGTTTGCCCGACTCAATCAGAACGAGCATTTTATGTTACTTAGACGAACTTGTCAAGCCGCCCATGAAGTTATTTTTCCCTTTCTTTACCCGGCGTTTTCCCTGGTAAAGTCAAACGAAGCAGGGATTCGGCGTTCCCGAATCCCTGCCTCAAACAATCAATTCACTACTTTAGGCGATCATTCGCTCTTTTCTTAGCTTGGCGCATCTTGACTTGCACCCTCGCCCGGGGCCGCGGTCATCGCGAGCACTTTTGACTCAAGCCCTGCCTTGGCAAGGATGAAGTAGAGTACCGCGCCGACGATAAAGGCCATCAGCGGTGCTGCCGGGATGTTGGCAAGGCCGACCAGTGGGGCCATTCCAACGATAAAGCCAACAACCCAGGAAATCCACCCGGCCAGGTTCCAACCGGCGCGAGGACCTGCCCATTTCTTGCCGGACAGTAAGTAGTCAACCATCATTGCACCACAGACCGGACCAAACGAAGCACCGATAATCGTGAAAACGCCCAGAACGTCTTCTGCCAAACCCGTCACGGCAAGGAAAATACTTACAGCAGTTCCGATGCCAACCGAGATGAAGGGATTCACCTTAGGCAAGGTCGTCTTGAAACTGTTCGCCGCTATGAACGATGAAAAGCACGCCGGTGGGAAGGCTGCAACCGCGAGCAGCAAGCCCATGGCCTTACCGGCGCCATCTGAGCCCATGATAGTGCTCATAAAATCTATATCTGCTGTGTCGAGCCCTGCCCCGAGGCCTTTACCGAAAGCGCCTGCTGCTATCAGGATTGCCGCTCCGCCCGCAACGACAGCGGCCAGAGCGATGCCAACCAGGCCGCCCAACTGGACGTTTTTCTCATCCTTGTTGTTCATCCCGAAGTCCACACCCGCTGCTCCGGCTGTGGCAAAGAATCCCACGATATACGTGATGCACAAGGCTATCACCCCGAAGAAACTCAGGCGAACCGCTTCACTACCCTCCGCGGTGCCGGCCGCAACTAACTTCTCCGCCTCAAAGTCACCTATTCCACCAATAGTTTTCGCTATCATTATCACCAATATGACTAACGGTATCAGTGGAAGAAAAGTAGCTACTTTGGCAACGTACTGGATGCCTTTCAACCCGACAAACGCTGCCACGGTCGCCCAAACGATGGCGATGATTATCTGGGCTGTCGTACTACCGCCGAAAAGCGGCGCCAACGCCATCGATGAAAAATAGGCGTTGACCCCGAGCCACCCGAATTGCAGTACTCCCATCAGAAACCCCGGCATCAAAAGCCCGCCTTGCACGCCATACGTCGATGTCCCAACGACATACAGCGGCAGCCCCGTCTTCATTCCGAAAAGGCCGGGAACCAGATAGAACAGAAAGTGGCATAGCAGGGCGGCAACAATCAGCCCAAGTATGGCCGCGCCAAGACCCCGGCCCAGCACCCCGCCCGGCGCTTCCGTTCCCCCGCTGGCCATCTTGTTCCAAAAGACAAACCACAGGAAAATACCCGCATACGTCGGTGCCGTGTTCTTGTACCAGGGCGCCCGATTCTCCATCGGATTCGGCTTGGCCATACTTACGTAATCTGGCAGTACTCCATTACTCATAATTCGTTCTCCTAAATAAACTATCTCGATTATGTTATCCCGGCACGCTGCCAGGTATTTACGCAATATAACACTTGCACCGTTGATTCACCAGTTTTTTAATAATCATCCAGAGAAGTATTTTACTACAGAACAAAGGACTAATCCGGCTGTGGGATTTCAATTCTCTTGCCATCATTCATTGCTGATTCGTGGGCGCATATCCCTGCCATCGTCCAGTTTGCGGCGGTTTTTGCATCGACCGCGGACTCTCGGTTTTCAATAATCGCACGAATAAACTCATGAGCCAGATGGGGATGAGAGCCGCCGTGTCCGGCACCTTGAATAAACGAAGTATGCTCATGTTCTTCATCATAGACGCCCGCCCCTGTGAAGGGAGCTATCTCTTTCGGCAGCAGGTGCCCATAATCCGGGACCTCTATCCGCTTGGCATCTTCATAGCCGGAATAAATCACCGGCCCATCGCCGGCAATCTGCTCCCATTCAAATGAAAGTTTCGTGCCATACACATCAAAGCTCTCTCTATACTGTCGAATTGTATCAAAGAGCGACCTTGTTACCTCGCAGGCAAGGTCTGAATCCTTGAGTTTCATAACGGCGGTTTCAATTGCAAAAGGCGAATTGTAGCGCTTGATATAATCTTTGCTAATTACGCCTGAGCCATAACAGACGAGTGATTCCACCGGCTTTTTCGCAAGGCAGAGCAGTGGACTGACAGCGTGGGTCGCGTAGTGCATCGGGGGGAAGCCGTACCAGTAGTCCGGCCAGCCCGGCAATCCCATATTCTGCTGATGCGAGCCCCTTAAAAACTGAATCTTGCCCAGCTTGCCCGATTCAACAAGCTCTTTTGCATAGAGAAATTCCCGCGTATATACAGCCGTCTCCATCATCATATACACTTTGCCGGCCTTCTTCCTTGCCTCTGCAATCGCAAGGCAGTCTTTCACGGTCGTAGCCATTGGGACCGTACAGGCGGTATGCTTGCCTGCGTTTAGAGAGGCAAGTGCCATCCAGGCATGGTCGGCTATGGGCGAAACGACGTGGATAGCGTCCAGCTCGTCAATGCTTAAAAGGTCTTCAAATTTGGTAAACCGTCTTTCAATGCCGAACTGGTCGCCTATTTCATTCAGGTGGTCTTCGGTCCTCTGACAAATGGCATAACATTCAGCGTCAGGATGTCTTTGATAGAGAGGAATGAACTCGGCTCCGAAACCGAGCCCAACCACAGCTACTTTTACCTTTTGCATCAGCTCTTTCTCCTTTCCTGTCCCTGTTAAACGGTAATTGGTTAAATGGTTAAATAGTTACCAATCACCAATTATCAATTACCAATCACCAATTATCAATCACCAATCACCAATTACCAGTTACCAATGCAGCTCACTTGGCCACTATTCGCTCATTTGAGTTCGGATTACAAGGTAAATATGCACAATTGCAGCCAACGCAAACAGCAATGCGCTGTAGCGGTGCAGCTCTAAAAGCAATTTCTGCCCATCAGTTCCGAAAAGCGGGAACATACTCGAAACCATCGATAAGATCAACGGCAATGCCAACACGACAAGCAGCCAGAAAGTTATTTTCTGCCCGAGACGGCCGCTTCTATTAAGCGGTTTTTCGCCGGCGCTTTTGGCCAGAGTGATACGCTCAAGGATATGCTGCAGCCCCGGCCAATCGCTCTCATTGAAACGGTGACGGCGCGCCCACATCACGGCCAGAATCGCCACACAGACTGCGAAAACTCCTCCAGCGGTAGTCTGCAGCATTATCCAATAACCGGAAATAGACCTTCCCAAGACCAGCGCTGCATAAAACCCGTTTACTGCCAATACACAGAAGCAAAGTAACGCAATCAGATAAACCAGCTTCTTAAAAACGCCCAGGAGACTTAACTTCTGTTCCAAAAAGAGCAATGTAAAAAGATGAACGAGCCTTCTCAAAATCTGCCCGGGCCTCCACCCACATTCCTTGCAGCATGGAAAAGCTATACAGCATACAGCAATACCCACAAAAGTAACTACGAAACCGATTATAGAAACTATACGAAACATATTACTTTCTCAAGCTTGCTCGCCTAATCTTCCTCGGCCAGCACCTTTACAATACATCCCAGGGCCTTAAGCCCATATAACAATAACACCACGGCCAAAAGCGCACACGAACCGAGAGCAACAACCTTCAGCCAGGGACGAAATACAAATGAAAAAGCAAATGCCCAGGCATAAAGGGCATCAATGTCCTGGAATTCGACCATCTTTTTAACGGAATCCTGTTCGGAGACAATAGGAGAGTCGACGGCAACTTCGCCGAAAAAGAAAGGCCCATCTGTCGAATGGCAATCCTCACAGCGGCGAACGCCCAATGACTGCGCAGCCGGGCGAACATCGTGGGCTATCGCCCAGGAATAAGGTCGCGCCGCCTCGTGCTCGGATGATTCAAGTTTGCCTTTTGCGGTTATACGATACAATTTCCCGCCGCAAACATATACCGCTTCGCCCTGTTCGGCTTGTTGTTCCTTTAGTAGTTTCAACACCTCTGTTATTTGCGCGGGTTTCAGCGGCCTCCAACCGTTTACAGTCTCGGTGCTTTCCACGTCCAGTTCAAGAACATCTCCAGCAGCTTCTCTTACCACCTCCGGCATCAGGGGCGTAACGGTTTTATCTTTCATCCGGCCCCAGAAGGCAGGCCAGAGCATCTTATGCGGGGCGATTTTGCCGTCCTGGTTCTTCACAAAGACCGGCGCCGCTATGTGCGGCAGTTCTAAATCAACGTGATGTATGTCGTGAAGACCGAGCTTATGAATTCTGGCGGTCTTGACCAGGCCTGTTTTTTCCTCCGGCCAGTTCCCCGAATGACACGCCGTACACGTTAGCTTCTCGAAGTGCACCAGCGGAATGCCCGGATGTTTCGGCACAGGCGCACCCAAACGTCCCGTTATATGACATCCTTTGCATGACAGGGTAGCTGCCGACCCGTTTGTTGAGTCGGACGCTTCGTCTTCATATCCACGGGTAATGTTGTGGTCAAGGCCATGACGGTGGCAATCGACACAGGCCAATCCAGCGGCTAAGTGCACATCTTCATCTCGGGTCCACTCCAACTGTCCGGCCCTTGCCATGTCCTGCGTGGAGTGACAAAAATAGCACCGGTTGGCCGGCGGCCTGCGAACGATATCGATGAATACTTCATCGGCTTGATTAAACCTGCTCTTATCATAGCTGACAGTTATTGGGATTTCGTCTAACTCAGGGTCGAAGAATTCGGGCAGGGATGCAACGGCGCCTTTTACCTTCGCAAAGCCGCAGCTTCCAGTGGCTACCCATTTGTAGTTTTGCAGAACCGCCTGCAGCGCAGCGTTGCTTTGGTCCTGGCCGCGGTCGGCATTATGGCAGGTCAGGCAGTTAATTTCATAGCTGCCGGCAACCTGCCCTTTGAGAATTGCCTCCATATCTTTGTCATCGGGTATTTCACCGTAGTCGCCTCCGGGCGTGTGGGTGCTGAAGTATTTTAGAAACCGCCAGGGGGTGATACCCACCTCTGCCGGCTTAAATGTACCCGGCCAGCCCCGGCCCGAAATGGGTATCTGCGTGCGGGTCTCAGAATTCACCAGGACCCAGGGCTCGCCCGGACGGCCTGCCGGAACATTCGGGTCCGCGGAATTAAAATGCCAGCCCCCGCTAATTTTCTCGCAGTTGTGACACCTGCTGCATGTTTGACGCAGAGAAAAAGGCTGTCCGCCCGAGTCGGACTCATCGCCGGCCTTTATTTTTATTCCATCGCCGTCATACAGTGGAATTAGATGCACCGGAATTGTCCTGTTACCATCGTCGCTGTCGCCCAACAGTTCCCCCGCAGCATGAGCGGGCAAGACCAATACCAGCCCACAGCAAACGGCTGTTACTAACAATCCTTTTCTCAACGTGCTATCAATCCTTTTCTCTACGTATGAATATTAAACAAAGACATCGTGCAAATTGATTACCTGAAATCTAAACCTTAAAATCCTCCGGCTTGAAATTAAGTTTCTTACCCTCCTCTATAGCTTCGTTGGCCTTAAGCACCGCAACCGCCGTCTCATACCCGACTTCACCCGGACAGTTCAGCTCGGCCTTGCGACGAATCGCGTCGAAGAAGTTTTTCAGGTGGGGCTGATGAACGTACTCGGTACACTTGCGCAAAAGCGGATGGTAATGGAATGCTTTACGACCTGGGACAGAGGCTCCAATTTTCAGAATACTTGCGTCCTTTACCTCTTCAGGCATCTCGTACTCGCCGCCGATTAATTTATTCCTGATGCAATCATTCCATCTTTTTAGCACCGCGTTTTTTAGCACCGCGTCGTCCGTCTCCTCGACGTAGTGCTCCAGGAAAGCCCAGCCGTTATTCTTCTCGGTGGCATACTCCGATATCAACAGCGAACCGATGTCGCCCATAAAGGTTTCATAATATGTACCGTAAGTACCCCAGCCGGTAGTGTTGAGAACCTGGTAGAACGCCCGAACACTGCCATCCTCGGTTTGATAATCATAGATTGCCATCACGTTCTCATTGTGTTCGTATTTGTAGTAATCGTTGCCGCCGCTGGCCAAAACCGACGTCGGCTTCACGTCGCCGAGGAACCAACTGAAGATATCTATCTGATGCGACCCCAGGTCACCCAGCGGGCCGCCGCCGTACTTCTTATACCAGCGCCAGTTCTGCAGCTCATCCATTGAGCCGTAACCGTATTGCTCCAGCGCCGCTTTATCCATCCATATCTTCTTCTTTGCCAGAGGAACTTTATGTTTCTCCACGCTTCGGTTCCACTGGGCGTTAATGTTCTTGACCTTGCCCAAAAGTTTATGCTCGCGTATGAGTTTCTCGGCGACCTGGTACCGCGGATTGCTCCTGCGCTGGTGGCCAATCTGCAAGAGCTTTCCCGTCTCCTGGGCCGTCTGCACCATCTTCCTGGCCTCTTCGAGGTTATTCGACATTTCCTTTTCACAATACACATGCAGCCCCGCTTTGAGGCAGGCAATCGTCATTGGAGCGTGCATCCAGTCCGGCGTGACGATGATAGCCGCTTGAAGGTCCTTCTCTTTGGCAAGCATCTCCTCGTAGTTTTCGTATGGATTGGCATCGTGTTTGTAACCTCTTTTAAGTTGCCCTGAAATACGTTTCAGGTGATATGGAAAGATATCGCATACCGCCTTGAACCGAATGCCCTCCGTCTTGTCCATCTTAGTCTTAAAAATGGTTTGCATCAGTCGTTCGCACTGTACCCCCAGGCCGATAAGGGCCACGTTGATATCATCGACCTTCTTCCCGCCGGTCTCACCAGAAACCACCGAATTCAGCACTTGTGGGTCTTCTTTCTTTTCTGGCGTCTCTGGAGGACCGGATTTATCCAGCCCCTCCGAGGGGCGGGATTCAACGGTATTCGGTTCCTTTTCTTCCTTGCCTTTGCATCCGGCAATAACAGAACCCAATCCCGCTGCGGCCATTGCGCTGTCGCGCATAAACTTCCGCCGAGTTACTTCCTTGTTCTCTTTACTCTCCATCGATCATTTCCTTACCCGATTAACCCCGACCCCTGCCGCAGGGGCGGGATTAAGCAAATTCCTCGGGCTTGAAGTCGAGCTTCCGGGCGGCTTCCACCGCTTCGTTGACCTTTAATACGGTAACAGCCGTTTCGTATCCGATTTTGGCGGGGCAGTTGAGTTTCGCCTTGCCGCGAATAGCGTCAAAGAAGTTCTCCAGGTGCGGCTGATGGTACGGCTTATCCATTCTCACCGGCAAATCATACTTCGCCACCGGCACCGTTTCACGTACATCCAGCACTGCGGCGCTTTCGGACTTTTCTTCCTTCTTGGCAGATTCGCTCAGGTATTTCAGCTTGACCCATTTGTCCCACTCAGGCGCTGATAGTTCGCGGTAGACACTGCCTCTGCCGGAGGCCTCCGATATGACCAGTGTGCCCTCGTCACCCATAAAGGTTTCAAAATATCCCTGGCTGCTGTTGGTGGTTATCGTTTGATAAAACGCTCTGATGGTTCCCTGTTTGGTTTCATATTCATAAATGGCCATGACGTTGTCATACCACTCGTGCTCCTTCCAGTAGTCGATACCGCCGCTGGCCATAATGGATTTGGGATTTGCGCCGAGGAACCAGCTATAAATATCAATCTGGTGCGAGCCGAGGTCCACAATGGGGCCGCCTCCCAGTCCCTTATACCACCGCCAGTTCCTGAACTGCTCCATCGACTTGAAACCATACTTTTCAAGGATGTCCTGGTCAATAGGGGCTTTTTTCGGCCAGAGCAGGTCTTTGCACGCCGTCTTGCTGCGGTTCCACTGCCCGTTTATCGTGGTAATTCTGCCCAAGAGCTTCGCTTGTTTTATAAGCTTCTCGTAGCAGTGTATATACCGCGGATTACTGCGGCGCTGATGGCCAATCTGCAACAGCTTGTCGGTTTCCTTCGCGGCCTGCATTATCTTTCTGGCGCCTGCGAGGGTGTCGGACATCTCTTTTTCGCAATAGACGTGCAGCCCCGCCTTGAGACAAGCAACAGCGTGGTCAGCGTGCCAGAAATCAGGCGTGGCAATTAGCACCGCGTCGAGGTCCTTCTCCTTATCGAGCATTTCCTGGTAGTCCACATAAGTATTGTGCTCGTGGCGATACTTCCTCAGCAGGCCTGAGACCCGTTTTTGATTATAAGCCGTCCAGATGTCGCAGACCGCCTTAAAGCGGATGCCGGAGTTCTTCCCCATCTTCAGGCAGGCGCTCATTAAGACCTGTCCCTGAGCTCCCGCACCGAGTAAGGCCATGTTTATATCATCTGCTTTTTTGCCGCCTGTTTGTCCCAGAGCCATCGGCGACAATACCAACCCCGCCCCAGCCGCAGCGGTGGAACGCAGGAAACTACGTCTGCCTATTGGTTTTTTGGTTTTTTGATTACTCATTGCTACTGTGAACTCCATAAATTTAACAAACTCTTTTTAGACCTTTTCACGCAACCGCCAAGCCCAAATGTTGGGGTATTATACGCCATTGCCGTCGTCCTACAAGTAAATCCCGCCCCTGCAGCAGGGGCGAGGATAAATACCGCCGGCTCAGGTTACAATTTTTTCCCCGGCCGTACCCATCGGTCTCGGCACTTCTATATCATCCTACATTTTGGCGGCATTGTCAAATTCGTCAAGCGAGGCGTCTCAGATTTTCCTGCCCCGTCAAGATGCAGCAGCTGACGATATATGGCTATCTGGCCAAAGGTTTTACTATGATATTCCGAAACGCCACGGGGCCGTGGTTGCCCTGGAACATAAGCGGGCCGGTAGGTGCTTCCCTGCCGGTCAGGGCGCCGCCCGTCGGGCCGGGCATTTCGAGATTTTCGTGCAGCACCTGCCCGTTGAGTTCCACCTTGAGGAATTTGGCGTTCTCAGTCTTTCTGCCGCTCGCATCGAACTTCGGGGCCTGGAACTCAATCACGTACTTCTGCCACTCACCGGGCCTCTTGCAGGCATTGACGGCTGGCGCAGCGGCACCGTAAATCCCTCCCATATCACCGCGGCCCATCTTTACCCTTTCCCAGCTGTCCAGCACCTGTATCTCATATTCGCCCATCACGTAGATGCCGGAATTGGAACCTTTCGGCACCATCACTTCCAGCTCGATGCGGCAATCGCCGAACTCGAACTTGGCGTTGGAGTAAAGGTCGAGACTGCTTCCGTGGTCACCAGCCAGATTGATCATATCACTACCGCTGGCTTTGGCTATTAGCAATTTCGGGTTCCTGGGTGATATCGCAGCGGTGCCGACTATCCATTGGCTCTTTTTCTTGTCGCCCTTGACTACCCAGTCGTCGAGGTTCTTGCCGTTGAAGAGCACGACAGCGTCGCCGAATTTCGGCTTCAGGTCTCTTTTCCTTATGTCCTTGAACTCAACGACCATCGGCGGGCCGGCGTGAATCTGCAGCGCAAGGACACCTTCTCGCGCGGCGCCATTGCGGTCTCTCGGATCGGTCGGGTCGGTAACGCGGTCGTTGTCTATCAGCTCCATCGTCGGATAGCCGTTGAGGTAATGCTTCAGGTGGTTGCCCTGGGCGATGATGGTGTATTCGTTCCAGTCCTTCATCTTGTAATAGCCGGCCTTCTTTAGGGCCTCGACATCAGAGACCTTGCCGATGACGTTCTTTTTGCCATTTTTGTCGATGACCATTATGTCGCCGACGTTGACCAGCCGGCCCCTGCCTTTCTCGTGGTATAGGAAGCCTACCTGTGGTTGGCTGTTACAGACCTCGGCCTGATAGCCGCTGATGACCCACTTGTCGACCTCCTTGCTGCGATACTGGATGCCGGAGTTGCCGTTCTGGATGCGGAATTTAATCTTGAGGATGAAATCCTTCAACTTACCGCCACGCCAGACGATGAACGTGTTGCCGCGGGTCGGCTTTTCCTTCGTGGTCTGGCCGCGGATTGCGCCGTCCTTGACCGACCACAGGCGTGGGTCGCCGTCCCAGCCGGTCAGGTCTTTGCCGTTGAATATCCATTGCCAGTCCGTCTGGCCCAGTTCGGCGGCGGTCCGCTCGAAGTAAGAGACGCATCCAGCAATTTCAGGCATTGAGTTCAGCCAGTTGTGTTCATACTCAATCGAGAACACACCTTTGAAGTTCTGACGGTCAAGCTCAGCCAGCATTGCGCGGGCTCTACATTTTCCTGTCCCCCATATCACATCGTGTCCGCCATCGAGGTCCTTGAAATGCAGGCTGACGATATGGCCTTTGAGCTTTTTCAGCGACTCGACCGGATTGAGACCCGACCGGAACCAGTGCCCCGTATCCGCACAGGCGCCGATTAACTCGCTGCGTCCTTTGCAGACCTTGAGCACGGTGTCAGGATTCCAGTATCGTGATGGTTTTGGATGATTGTGGATTGCCACCTTAATCTTATATTCCTTGCACAACTTCTCTATAATATCAAACGCATCCTCCGGCGGCTCCGACACAATCGTCTCAATCCCCATCTCACGGGCAAAGTTGAATACCTTTCGGCATTCGGTCTCGTTGTTTGGCAGCCCCACCACGCCGTAGTTCACTAACTTCACGCCCGCCTCACGAAGCTTTTGCAACATCTCCTTCTTTTCCTGGGATGGCATATTGTGATTGGTCCGTATATCCGGTTTTTCCTTGCTGAGTCGCTGGCCCGGATAGGCCTCGATGTAGCGCAGGCCCAGCGCCGCCGTCTTGTCCACCGCTTCATAAAACGTGAAGCGATTAAACGTGTACGCCTGCATCCCCAGCCGCCAGTTTTCCTCACCGCCATAGGCTGCGTCCGGCCTGGGTAAGCAGCAAATACACAAAACAAACACCAACAAAACAATAATAAATTTTGCTTCTTTGTTCATTTCTTTTTCTCCTGTGAATTAAATATGTTACTGTTCGGGTTCCCTTCACCCAGCCCCTCGTTAGAGGGGCGGGGTTTACTTTACAATGTCCATCCCTGGCGATATTTACGTTTTAGATATTCGTTCGCCTCAGGGGCATTGGTAACTTTCAGGTTCGGCCCATCCCAGTACAACTTCTTACCGGCCCGTGCTGCCACGTTGCCCAGCAAAATAGTCTCGGTCAGCGGCCCGGAGTAGTCGAAGTTGGCCAGCGGCTTGGGACCGCCCTTACAGGCCCTGACCCATTCCTGATAGTGGCTAATGTCCCTGGGCAGGAACGGCCTGGGCGGCTTGAAACTTTTCATCTTCGATTCGGGTATCAGTATTGGGTTGCCCATATGCGGGGCAAGTATAGTACCCTTTTCACCGTAGTACAGTCCGCCCTGGCCGGGCAAGTTCCCTCCTTTTTCAAGCTCTTTCGGCAGGAACGGCCTCCTGAGACCGTCATACCACGTAACCGTAACCGCCGGCAAATCACCACGTGCAGGAAACTCCCATCGAACGGCGGTTCCAAGAGGATAAGTTTCATTATTAAACTCCTCGGGCTGGGCTTCCACGCTCACCGGATAACCTAAGTCGAGTGCCCAGAAGGCCGGGTCTATTATATGACAGCCCATATCTCCCAACGTCCCCGTTCCGAAGTCCCACCAGCGGCGCCACGAGCCTGGGTGGTAAGTCGGATGGTAGGGACGCTCCGGGGCCGGGCCAAGCCACAGGTCCCAGTCGAGCCAGTCGGGCACAGGTGGTGTTTCTCTGGGTCGGGTGCCGCCACCCCATTTTTTATCACTCCAGACATCCACCCGTCTGACCTTGCCTATCATCCCGGACTTAATAATCTCCACCACAAGCTTGACGGCATTTTCAGCGTGAATCTGAATACCCATCTGCGTCATCACCTTGTGCCGCCGGGCCGCTTCGGTGAGTTTGCGGACCTCGAAAACATCGTGCGCCAACGGCTTCTGGCAATAGACGTGCTTGCTCATCTTGATTGTCATCATCGCCGCCACAGCGTGCGTATTGTCCGGCGTAGATACTGTTACCGCATCGATGTTCTTGTCCTCCTTCTCCAGCATCCTGCGGAAATCGCGGTATTTCTTCGCCCTGGGAAACTTTTTGAACGTACCCGCTGCGTGCCTCCAATCCACGTCGCACAGCGCCACTATGTTTTCTGTACTGACCTGGCTTGAGTCGGATGCCCCCATGCCGCCGATGCCGATGCAGGCAATGTTTAGTTTTTCGCTCGGCGGCGTGTGCCTGCTACCACCGAGTACGTGCCGGGGAATAATCGTAAACACCGCCGCCGCAGCCGCAGCACCCACATTACTCAGAAACTGCCGACGAGTAATTTTTTTCTTTTTCACAACTCAACTTCCTTTACTTGCTAATTCATTGACGATTTATCCATCCCTCCGTATTGCCCGCTCGCCGTGCTGCGCACTCGTCGCGATGCGCCGCAGCGGGCTTGGCGCAGCAGGGGCGCCGACAATCACAAGGTCCAGCCCTGGCGGTACTTGCGGTGGAGGAATTCATTGGCCTCAGCAACATTGGTAATCTTCAAATTCGGGCCGTCCCAGAGCAGACTGGTACGGGTTAGCTTCTCTTTTAGTTCCGGGCGCAGCGCGATGTTGCCCAGAAGTACCGCCTCGGTCAGTGGGCCTGCGTGGTCGAAATTAGAACCCGCAGGTTTGCCTCCCTTGCACGCCTCTATCCATTCCTGATGATGGCCGGGAGAGCGAGGGATAACCTCAGGCGGTTTGCCAAATTCTTCCCTTTTCGATTCCGGTATCAGTGTGTACTCAAGCATTTTCCCCTTGTCGCCGACAAATAGAATGCCGTTCGTGCCTAAATGCTGGCCATCCTCTAATTCCTCCGGACGCGGCGGCCTTAATCCACCATCGTACCAGGTCAGTTTGACCGGTGGCATATCACCGCGAGCATCGAAATGGTACGTTACCATCGACGCTACCGGAAATGTCTCTTTGTTGACCAGAGTACAGCTTGCTTCGACGCTGCTCGGGCATTTGAGCTTCAGTGCACGCCAGACAGGGTCGATACGGTGGCAGCCGATATCGCCAAGTGCACCGGTTCCGAAATCCCACCAGCCGCGCCACTTAAACGGCACATAAGCCGAGCTATACGGCCGCTGCGGCGCAGGCCCCAACCACAAATCCCAGTCTAACGTCGATGGTATCTCTTCTTTCCCGGTAGGCCTGTCCACGCCCTGAGGCCAATACACGGAATTCAGTCCCCTCAAAGGCCTGTCCGTCCAGACGTGGACCTCGCGCACCGGACCGAGCGCACCGGCCCAGATATATTCACACATCAGGCGGGGGCTCTCAGTTGCCTGCCCCTGGTTTCCCATTTGCGTGGCAACCTTGTACTCACGGGCCGCCTCTGCAATCATACGGGCCTCATATACCGAGTGCGTCAGAGGTTTTTCGCAGTACACGTGCTTGCTTCTCTTGATGGCTGCCATTGACGCCGGTGCGTGGATGTGGTCCGGCGTGGCCACCACCACCGCGTCGATGTTTTTGTCCTCCTTATCCAGCATCTTGCGGAAATCGCGGTATTTCCTGGCATTGGGGTAGCGTCTGAATGTCCCCGCTGCGTGCCTCCAGTCAACATCACACAGCGCAACAATATTTTGACTTTCCACACCCTGCAGGTTTCCTGCCCCTCGCCCACCCACACCGATACCGGCTATATTGAGCTTCTCGCTCGGAGCAGTGTGGCCGGGACCTCCCAGCACATACCGGGGGACAATCATAAACGCCGCTGATGCTACTGCGCCGCCCATAAAATCACGCCGGGAAAACTTTTTCTTTTTCACAGCTCAACTCCTTAAAAACCTGCCGATTGCCTGTAACGGTTTATACATCTCTCGCTGCCCCCAGGCGTGGACAATCACAGAGTCCAACCTTCGCGATACTCGCGGCGGATATATTTATTGGCCTCGGCCAGATTGGTAATCTTCATTTTCGGCCCGTCGTAATACAGCTTCAGGCCCTTTTCATACAACTTCTTGCCCATACGCACGGCAATATTGCCCAACAAAACCACTTCTGCCATCGGTCCTGAGATGTTGAAATTGGAACCAGCCGGCTTGCCGCCCTTGCAGGCCAGAATCCATTCTTTGTGATGCCCGGGCGAGCGAGGCAGAATTTCCGGCGGCTTGCCGTATTCGTTGTTTCTTGATTCTGGTAGCAGCCTGTGGCCGAGCATCTTGCCTTTGTCACCCACATACAGATTATCATCGGCTCCGCCCATGCGAAGGCCATCCTCCAGTTCTTTCGGCCGGGCCGGCATCAGCCCGCCGTCATACCAGGTCAGCTTGACCGGCGGCATACCCTCACGCGCCGGAAACTCGTAACGAACCATCGATGCCAGAGGCGCGGTTTCAGAATTGACACCGCTCGAACAAGCTTCTACGCTGGTCGGGTATCCAAGCTTCAAGGCCCGGAAAATCGGGGCGAACTGGTGGCACCCAATATCGCCTAACACCCCGGTTCCGAAATCCCACCAGCCGCGCCAGCTGAACGGCAGATAACAGGAATGATAAGGCCGCCTGGGTGCCGTGCCGAGCCACAGTTCCCAGTTCAGTGTGGATGGCACCGGCTCCGTTTCTTTGGGACGCTCAAGCCCGCGAGGCGAGATATATCTGTTACACCAGGAGTGCACTTCGCGAACCGGGCCGATTGCGCCATCCCAGATAAACTCACATACCAGGCGGGTCTCTTTAGTCGCCTGGCCCTGGTTTCCCAGTTGTGTGGCAACCCCGGCCTCTCTGGCTGCCTCGGTAACCTTACGGACCTCAAAAATATCGTGCGCCAACGGTTTTTCGCAGTACACGTGTTTGCCCATCTTGATCGCCGCCATAGTAGCCACGGCGTGCATGTGGTCCGGTGTGGCTACCACCACCGCATCGATGTTTTTGTCCTCTTTCTCCAGCATCCTGCGGAAATCCCAGTATTTCTTCGCCTTCGGGTAGCGTTTGAATGTACCGCCTGCGTGCCTCCAGTCCACATCGCACAGCGCGACAATGTTTTCACTGCTGACTGCTCTGAGGTCGCTGCCCCCTTGCCCACCCACGCCGATACCGGCTATATTGAGCTTTTCGCTCGGCGCCGCTCTACCGGGACCTCCCAGCACATGCCGGGGAACAATCGTGAACGCCGCCGCTGCCGCTGCACCACCCATAAAAGCCCGGCGGGTAATCTTTTTGTCCCCCACACCAATTGAGCTTAGGCTCATGTCTGGGGCCCCCAAACGCGAAAGATGGCGTTTGGGGAACCCCTCTAATTGGTGCGGGGTTCTTTTCCGGTTTTGCATAATAGCATTCCTCTTCGAAGTGCCTAAAGTTTGAAGTGCCTAAAATTCAGTAAACTATATTCTTACAACTTTAGTTCACCCCAGCCCCTCGTCAGAGGGGCGGGGCTCACTTTAGGCACTTTAGTTCACTTTAGGCACTTTAGCTCACTTTACAAGGACCATCCCTTGCGACGAGGCTCGTTGACGTATCTGTTCGCCTCATCGTCATTGGTGACCTTCATATTCTTACCGTCCCACAGCAGCTTCTTACCTAAACGACGAATGGCAAGATTACCCATCACGACGGCTTCGGTAAACGGACCGGAGTAGTCAAAGTTTGAGCACGCCGGTGGGCTGCCCTTGCAGGCATCAATCCAGTTTTGTTCGTGACTGCCTTTTACCCTGGGGATGGTCTTCGGTGGAAGATGTTGCTTGTATTCTTGCATCTTCGAGTCGGGTATCAGCCGCGGACCGTCGCCGTACTCACCGCACATTAATTTGCCTTTATCGCCGATAAAGATTACACTGGTCATCCTTAGCTCCGGTTCCAGCTCATCCGGGCGGGGGGGTTTCATACCGCCGTCGTACCAATTCAGCTTAACCGGCGGCATATCCCCACGGGCAGGGAACTCGTAACGAACGATAGAGGCCAGGGGGAACGTTTCCTTATTCACCTTGGTCGCACAGGCCTGGACACTGGTTGGATAGCCCAGCTTAAGTGCCGAGAAGACCGGGTCAAGTAAGTGGCAGGCCATATCACCTAACGCCCCGCATCCGAAATCCCACCAGCCGCGCCAGTTGAACGGCAAATAACAAGGATGATATGGTCGATTTGGTGCCGGGCCAAGCCACAGGTCCCAGTCCAGTGTGGACGGCACATCGTGTTTGTCCCTGGGCCGGTCGATGCCCTGAGGCCAGACGGGTCTGTTGGTCCAGGCGTTCACCTCACGCACCGGCCCGATGGCTCCGTCCCATATCCATTCACATATCAAGCGGACTCCCTCACGCGAATGTCCCTGGTTGCCCATCTGCGTGGCAACTTCGTACTTGCGGGCTGCTTCGGTCAGCGTACGGGCCTCATAGACCGTACGCGTCAGTGGTTTTTGGACGTATACGTGTTTGCGCCGCTTCATCGCTGCCATAGCGGCTACGGCGTGCGTGTGGTCCGGCGTGGCAACAATCACCGCATCGATGTCTTTCTGTTTGTCCAGCATCTTGCGGAAATCGCGGTATTTCTTGGCCTTAGGGAATTTCTTGAATGTATCCGCCGCCCGATTGTCATCCACATCGCAAAGCGCAACTATGTTCTCACCGCTGCAGGCATTTACGTTACCTCCTCCCATACCGCCCGAGCCGATAGCGGCTATGTTGAGCTTTTCGCTCGGCGGGACATGTCTGGGGCCTCCCAGCACATGCCGGGGCACAATCGTAAACGCCGCCACGGCTGCTGCGCCGCCAATAAAATCACGTCGGGACATCTTTCTGTCCTGTTGTTCGATAGTTTTTTTCTGGTCTTTCATAAATATTCCTCGCTAAACAAGTGCATTTCTGAACCTTCCAAAACCATAATCGATAACAACTATTCCAAACCTTTATGGTTAAGACCAAACAATAACCAGCTCAATCGTTTACAATTCAATACGAAACAGCTTTTTCAGACAATTCAACCAGCCAGACGTTACGGTATTGTACGAGGTTGCCGTGGTCTTGCAGGTATATGCCGCCCCGCTGGCCTGCTTCACCGCCCGGGGCTGCAGTAGTCGCCTTCGACACCTTTACATTATTATGTATTTTCACACCGTTGTGGATTACCGTCATATAGGCGTCTTGCTTCTTCTTGCCGGTACTGTCGAAACGCGGAACGCGGTACGTGATGTCATAGGTTTGCCATTGCATCGGCGGAGCGCACATATTTACAAGGGGCGGCGCGACCTTATATATGCCGCCGCATTCGTTGTCCCGCCCTTCGAGACCGTAGCTGTCAAGTACCTGCACTTCATATCGCCCCTGCAGGTACACTCCGCTGTTGCCGCGTCCCTGACCGCGTGCTTCGGGCATAAATGGCGTGCGGAATTCCAGATGCAGCTTGACATCGGTGAATTCCTTTCTCGTTATAATTGAACCACTGCCCGGCTTGACTTCCATCGCGCCGCCGGTTAGTTTCCATTGCACCGAATCCGCACCTGCTTTTTTCCTTGTACGCTTCCATTCGTCAAAGTTCTTCCCGTCGAACAGCACCACGGCGCCCGCCGGCGGCTTCGCCCCCAATGTAGGCGAAAGCCGAACCACCTTTTCCATAACAAAGCTGCCGGCCAGGTCTTGTCCGTCCCAGTCTTGCCCCTGGAAACTTCCGGTGAACTTGTTACCTTCAATAACCGCCTTTATTTGAAGTTTTATACCGTCATATTCACCTGGTCCGGCAAAGCGTACCGCTTTATCCTGGAGCTGGCTTTCAAGTACCGCCAGCGGCGGGATGCGCGTGTCAAACTCTTCAAGAAAATTGGCTCGATACTTTCCCTCACCTAAAGCTATCACCTGCGCAACCAGCGGCCCCGAATCACTTTCGTCATCCAGTTTCCAGCTTCCCTGCCAATCCCCCATAACAGGGTCAACACTCTCAATTGTTTTTTTTGCCTCCCGCACCAGCTTGCCTCCGGCAGGGCCCGCGCAGGAGACCAAGGCCACGGACAAAATCAAGGCCGATATCAACGCGATAATTTTGCAGCCGTTAATAAGAAGACGATATTTTCTGTTTTTCTTTATTTTCGGAACCATAACTTTTTGCTCCTTCTGTTTGTAGGATACTTGATAATGAAAACCGAAACTCCTCTCCGAGGGGCTCCGTAACAATCTTGAATATTAGGTTATCAGGGTATCAGACTATCAGGTAGTGGGCATCAGGTTATCAGAGCATCAGGTTAACTCTGCCTTTTCCTGGTGTCCTGATTTCCTGATATTCTACACCCTGGTTTCCTGATGACCTGATTTCCTTCTTTCCCTCTTAATCTTCCGTCTGTACCTTCAATCCCTCAAGCTTGCTGCCATCTAACCTGCGGAGGCGGGCGCAAGCAGCCCACTCTCCGCCGCTTTGCGTTATTTTTAACAACAGCCGGTTCCAGCCCTGCTTCAAAGTCACTTCAACCTTGTCCTGGGCCGGGCCGGCAGGTCTCGTAACATTATTGGCGTGAATCAACTGACCGTTCAGCCATACCTTAATACCATCGTCGCCGCCCAGCTCCAGTCGGACCTTCTGGCTCTTATCAGACCAGACTTTATTGCGCAGATAGGCTGCCCTGTTATTTCCTCCTAACGCCTTGTCCAGTTCCATAAGCCATGGTCTATCCTTGTTGGTACCGACCGGCATAATACGCCAAACCACGTCCTGCGCGTCAGGTTCCTCCGGAGCAAAAGCGATATCAAAAAGTTCCGTACCGTCGGCTTCGTCTTTGGTGTATGGGCCGGAAACTTGCCAGGCGGTCAGGTAGTCATCGAATCGCTCAATCTGATTTATCGCTTCCTGGGCCTGCTGACGCAGAGAATCATTTTTTGAAATTTGGATAACTTTCTTTAGCATATCTTTGCTTTGTTGAGGATGGCTGCCGCCTATGGCCCCGGCGATCTTAACCACGGCAAATTCCGCCTCCTGCTGCAAACTCTTATCCTCCAGATAATCAGCGGCCATCTCCAGTGCGCCAATGGATTTTACGTTGGCCAGACCCGACAATACCAGTCTCTTTAACGCCGCACTGGACGCCAGCTCCATTGCTTGTTTGTACATACCAATCGTCTCTTTTGCCGGACGCCCGCTTTCGAGTCCAATCAGGCGGACAAACCCTCGCAGTGCCAACACCCGATGTATTTTATTGTCGGAGCTCTGCGCTACTTTCAACAGGTCAGCCAGCGGCTCGGCGGTAGGCCAGTCTGACAGGGCGCGAATGGCGGCATCCAACACCTGCGCGTCTTTGTCCATAAGAAGCGTGCGAAGCGCCGGCACAGCTCTGTCGTCTCCTATTTTACCGAGCACCCTCAGCAGAGAGCATCGATTTGGCACCTCTTTAACCGAAGGCAGCACGGCCAGTACCGCCTCGGCCCGGCGGTTCTTCTCGCTGATTTTATGGGCGACGGCCGCGACGGTCTTCTCCGCCTCTCTTCGGTCCGCTTCGCTCTGGACGCCTATCAGAACATCGACCAATGCCGGCAAATCTTTCCGGCCGGCAACAGTTTTTAACGCCTTGAACGATTCCAGGCGAACTTTACGGTCGGAATCCTGTGCGGTTTTCAATAAAGTTTTCACGCCTGCTGCTATATTGCGCTCGCTTGTACTGCGAATCAGTTCAACTTTGACGGCAGGGTCCGCAGACGGGATATTTGCCAGAATTGTTTTATCAATCCCTGGGCCGTGCAGCCGATAGAGGCTCTCGCGGGCGGCCTTCTGTTCCGCACCCAGTGCACTCGCCGCTGTCTGTGCCAGCAGGGTAACGCTCGAAGCATTACCCAGTTGGCCTAATGCCTTCAAAGCCGCGACCCGAACGGACTCGTCTCCGGCCTTTGTAGCCGTGACAACCGCTGGCAAAGCGGCCCGGTCACCGCGGTCGCCCAGAGCCGATAGCAGCCGCACCTGACTCATAACCGAAAGATTCGGCAGCTCCCTGGCTAAAGCTTTTGTTATCTCCGTTCCGGGGATTTCTCTTACCATCGCTATGGCCACGGCCTGCATCTCCTGATCGTTACCTTTGAGAATGTCGATGACTAGCGCGATGGCATCTTCCGGTTCCTCGGAAAAGCAAACGGCACAACAGCATAGAAGCAAAACAATCAAAGAGCCGTATATGCTGTACTTCGCTTTCATTTTTTGTCCTTCTTTTGCAGCAGGTTAATCCGGCCGCGCAGCGCAGCGATATTAATCGGCTTGGGCTCTTTCATAAGTTCATTGTAGATGGCTAAAGCCTGGTCTTTTTTACCCTGGGCCGCGAGCTCGTCGGCACACTTCAGATAAGCATCACAAACCAGCAGTCGCAATTTGCCGGTGGCTCTGTCCTTTGCTTGTGCCAGCGCTCTGGTGGCCCGAGGACCGGCAATGTTGCCCAGAGCGGCCACAGCGGCACCGGCTGTCAATGGGTCGGAATCCCGAATCAGTCTGCGCAGAGCGCGAACTGCTCTATTGTCATGGCGCTGGCCCAGCGTATTGATTATACCGACCTTCGTTTTGCCCGTTGTTTGCTGCAGGGCGTTCCGCAATGCTTCATCGACGGCCGCACCGGGTATACGCTCCAGCGCATACCTTGCCATATCAGAGAATTTCGGCTTGGTCAGCATCGCACCCAGCGTGGGAACGGACTCTTCGGTGCCGATAATGCTCAATTTCCTGCAGATGAACTGCTTGCCGGCCCGCGTTGCCTCCGACCGCAGCACCTCCACCAAACTTCTCTCAATTCGTCTCAGTTCCGCAGGTGAACCGTATGCTTTACGCACCAAATCGGATAGCTTGGTAAGCGGTTCCCGGCTTTGGCCCCAATCATACGTCTTTACTTTTTCCAGTAACTCATCCATTTCTGTTTCCTTTCCTGAACTAATCACAGGTTTCGGGTTCGTAAAGTCTTTCCACCTGCGCACTTCGGTTGCGCTCGGGAAATCCTCCGGGACTTTCTGTGTAACCTTACCGGTCGCAGCCCATTCAGTACCCCGCTGCAATGTTACGATAAAGCCGACGCATTCCATCTGGGGGGCGTCATGGCCGAGGACCGTGTGAAAGACTCTTCCCTTGCCATAATTGATGGTAAACAAAATTGGCTCGTGTTCACCCGTGCCTCTCTGCTTGGGGTCTGCATAGGCAGTTGCCAGAACTGTCAAATTCTTGGCTGGACCACGAAGTTTGGCGTAAAGTTCGTCCTTCACGTGCATCCACTTCTCGGGTAAACCCCTCGTAATCGGATGCTTCTTGTTGCGGATTACAACCTGAAAGGCGTGTTGTGGACCGTGTCCTCCAGCTCCACCCGGGCTCATATCGCGGACAACCTTGCCGTCACGCCAGCGAATATACGGACCGGTTTTTTCATTCCCGCCCCATCTAATCCCGATTATCTCGTTGTATTCCTTCCATTGCCGGAAGGAGTTGTTTGCTGCGTGGAAAATCACGAGCCCTCCGCCGGACCGCACGTACTCGACAAAAGCATCCTGGGTCTCTTTCGGCCAGTCGGCACCGTTGTAGTTCGAGAGCACCACGTCGTACTTCGCGAAATCTGGCTTGAAGCTGGACAACGACTGACCCTTCGGCGGGGATGTGGCTACGTCCACCTTGAAAAGGCCTGTCCCATCCAGAATCTTCTTCATAACCGGCGTGGTGCCTTTCCAGTTGTGATTGTTCTGGCCGTCGACAATAAGCGCTTTTAGAGGCGCTGCATCCCCGACCAAGGCAAAACACAAAACGACAAGCAATGCAGTGTTAATAACTTTTGACCTTTGACTCATTTTTTTTCTCCTTTCTTTTTTCTGCAACTGTTATTTGAAATAATAAATTCCACAGTTTTGCTTTTTTAGCTTTTAATTTTACACTACTTACAGGTGCCATGGACTGCGCATCGGCCGTGACAGCATTCTGTTGGCTTGCTCATCATTTAGAAAGATTTCCTTCTCAGGGTTCCATTTGAGTTTGCGTCCCAGGAGCATGGCGATTTCGCCCAGCAATGCGACGCTGATGGATCGATGGCCCACCTCTACAGGCGCAATTGTTAGTTTGCGACTCCTGATACAGTCCAGGAAATTCTGCTTGTGGTCGTTACTCTTATACAGCTTGATTTCATTAGGGCCAATTTTTTCCTGCAGAACACTCGGCGGGTCAGCCTCAAGTTTGCCGCGTTTGACATAGACCCACCCCGTTTCGCCGTACCACTTTGTGCCCTGGGGAATCTGCTTGTTGTTGGCGACCGTCATTACAATGCCGTTGTCGTATTTGCAGGTGAACTTGTACGCCATGGGGACGTCGTATAGCCCGTCTCGGGGATATACGCCTCTGCCTTCGATCTCGACCGGACCGGTACGCTCCAGCCCCAGACCCCAGTGGGCGATGTCGATGTGATGGCCCGCCCAGTCGGTGAGCTGCCCGCCGGAGTAGTCCATAATCCACCGCCATTGGTAGTGGCAGCGGTCACGGCCAAAATCGCAATAGGGTCTCCACGGTGCCGGGCCCAGCCAGAAGTCCCAGTCCAGACCCTCCGGAACGGGCTGTACCGGTCTGTTGCCGGTGCTGCCTCCGGTAGGAAGGCCTACCTCTACCTTATGAACCTTGCCGATCCGTCCGTTGCGGACCAGCTCGCAGGCGCGGTGAAAGTTCCCACCTGACCGCTGCTGGCTGCCGGTCTGCCAGACCCTGCTGTAACGATGGACCGCATCGCAGATAGCCCGGCCTTCGCGGATGGTTCGCGCCAACGGCTTTTCCGCATACATATCCTTACCAGCCCTCGCAGCCATAACTGCGGGAATAGCGTGCCACTGGTCCGGCAATGCTAACGATAACGCATCGATGTCCGTTCGTTCCACCACTTCGCGAAAATCCAGGTACGCCTTGCAGTCATTATTCTTATATCTGTCGTCCACGGTTTTCTTGGCCCTGTCGCGACGACCCTTATCAACATCGCAGACGGCAACCACCTGCACCTCCTTTTTGCCTAAGAAACCGCGCATGTTACCACTGCCCATGCCGCCCACCCCGATGCAGCCCATCACTATCCGATTGCTCGCCCCGACCCCTGCCGCAGGGGCGGGGCTCGCAGCAACGTTACCGGCCTTACCAAGGGCCGAAGACGGAACAAAATAAGGAAAACCAACCACGCCTATGGATCCAGCGGCTGCTTTTCTCAAAAACTGACGTCGTGATATTGTCTTCTTTGCCATATACTTTTCCTCCTGTTTATCTTTTGTGAATACTTTTCTTTGAATTCCACAGTTTTGCGTTTTTAGCTTTTAGTTTTACATTATTTATAGATGCCACGGGCTGCGCATCAGCCGGGATAGTAAACGGTTGGCGTTACTATCCCCGACAAAAATTTCACGTTTGGGGTCCCATTTCAACGACCGGCCAAGCTTGTAGGCAATATTGCCTAAATGACAGACGCTTACCGAACGGCACCCGGTCTCTATATCGCAAATCGGTTTGCTGCGTTTCCGGATGGCATCGAGCCAGTCAACGTAGTGGTTCTTGCTTTCGTAAAGGTGTTTTTCATCAGTGCCGATTTGCTGATTCTTAAGAGTGTCGGGCCAGGTCTTCAAATGCCCGCGATTGACCTCAACTTTGCCTTTGGTGCCGGTAAACAGAACGCCGTTGGCTCTATCGCGGGTCATCGTAACACCGTTGGCGTATTTGTAGGTGAGTACCTTGTAATCCTTACCGTCGGGCGGAATAATTTCGACCGGCCCGCTCTCGTCCATACCCATACCCCACTGGGCGATATCGAAGTGGTGTGCGCCCCAGTCGGTCATTCCGCCGCCGCCGAAGCGGCTGTTATATCGCCAATTAGGAAAGCCGTCCCAACTGATGTTGGGAGACAGCTCCGAGTTGTACGGCCTCCATAATGCCGGGCCTACCCACATATCCCAATCGAGATAATCCGGTACCGGTTGTGCGGCTAAAGGTTTATCCTCCGGCGGGCCGCCGACGTCAACCGTTACATGTTTTAATTTGCCGATGTAACCGTTGAGAACCAGTTCGCAGCCTAAGCGGAAGTGCCAGTCTGAACGCTGCATGCTGCCGGTCTGAAAGACCCGCCCGTAGCGCCTGACCGCATTGACCATCTCCCTGGCCTCGACGATAGTCTGCGAGAGCGGCTTCTCGCAGAAAATGTCCTTGCCTGCCTTGGCCGACTGGATAACCGTAATGGCGTGCCAGTGGTCCGGCGTCGCAATTACCACCGCATCAATGTCATCCCTTGCAACCAGCTCACGAAAATCTCCGTAGCACGCATAACCTTTGTAGGTGCCTTTAGCCATCTGCTTGGCATAATGTTTTTCTGTTATATCCTGTCCGCGTTTCAGCTTTAGTTTATCGACGTCACAGCCGGCCAGGACCTGGGTGCCGCGCGAGTTCAAAAACGACCTCATCAGGTGCTTGCTCTGTTTGCCCGTGCCGATAAAGCCTAACGTAATCCTATCACTCGCCGCGGTACCGCCCGCTCTACCCAGGGCCGATGAAGGAACAATGTATGGAAAACCTATTACCCCCACAGCAGTACCGGCTGCTCTTCCGAGGAACTCACGCCGGCTAATATTGCTTTTGTTATTCATAACCACTCTTCCTGCAATTTTAGCCCTGACGAACCCAAAATAATCTGTTTAGAACCGTCAAAGTTCTATTTCTTTTTCTCAAATGCTGCGTCGAAAGCAACCCGTGATGGCTTGAAGTCCGCCTTCTTAATGAACTCGCACGCTTCTTTTGCACCGTGCTCGCGATCCATACGAGTGTCTTCCCACTCAACCGAAAGCGGTCCCTGGTAGCCGATGTCATTGAGGGCGACGATAATTTCCTCGAAATTGATATCGCCGTGACCGAGCGAGCGGAAGTCCCAGTAGCGACGCGGGTCGGCGAAATCGGTATGACCACCGAAAACACCCACCGTGCCGTCGCCGTGGCCCCACCAGACGTCCTTCATATGGGCGTGGAAGATGCGGTCCGGGAACGTGCGGATGAACTTGACGTAATCAACGCCTTGGTAACCGAGATGACTGGGGTCGTAGTTGAAGCCAAAGGACTTGTGGCCTCTGACGGCCTTAAGGGCACGCTGAGCCGAGGCAATGTCAAAAGCAATCTCCGTCGGGTGCACTTCCAGGGCGAACTTAACGCCCTCAGCCTTGAAGGCGTTGAGGATGCGTCGCCACCGCCTCCCGAAATCGTCGTAACCTGCCTGAATCGCCTCTGGTGAGGCTGGCGGGAACGAGTAAAGCAGGTGCCATATCGAACTTCCCGTAAATCCATTGACGACCTTTACGCCCAGCTTCTTCGCGGCCTTGGCAGCGTCGATTACCTTCTGGGCTGCACGCTTGCGGACGCCCTCCGGGTCGCCGTCGCCCCAGACATCCTTGGGCAGGATTGCCTTATGACGTTCGTCGATATTATCACAGACTGCCTGGCCAACCAGGTGTGTCGAGATAGCGTACACTTTAAGGCCGTACTTTTTCAGCAGGTCACGCTTGGCCTTGCAGTAGCCGCGGTCGCTCAGGGCCTTGTCCACCTCGAAGTGGTCGCCCCAGCACGCTAATTCCAGCCCGTCGTAGCCCCAGCTTGCCGCCTTTTTGGCCAGTTTTTCCAGGGGCAAATCCGCCCACTGGCCCGTAAAAAGTGTTACAGCTCTACTCATTTGTTATTCTCCTTAATAAAAATCTCTCAGAATCCTTCTTGCATAAATCTGTAATCTATAAGAAATAACGCTTACGAGCATTATTTTATTGCAATTTCCTCCGTTTTGAATATGCTTATTGTGTAACTGCCCTTTACAAAAGGACTTACACGCAAAAGGAGGTCCATCTTTGCCAACACTCCGAATTATCTCTACATTATAACCTGCAGAAGCTAATACGCAATTCAAATTTCCTGTGAAAATTGCTACCTCTTCAAGGCTTTGAATCCCTCAGCGTGACTTACTATTTTTCAATCGGTGACCGTTTCACCGCCCAATCACTTCAACCTTTGGGCCGTCAACAAACGCCGAGTATTTGCTTGCCAGCTCTTGCCGCTCGGACATCTCACCTTCAATCACCCAGATGCGATAGCGCAGCGTCAATGTTTCACCGGCGCCGATTTCTTTCTTAAAGAACGCACCGAAACGTCCGTAATCACGATATGCCGAATAGATGGTTGGCTTCGGATTATCAGGATGATTCATATGTTCTACACTGTAACGCCGGCCGCCCAATCCGTATGACATCCCCACCCAGGGAATGTCCTTGTCCTTTTTAGGGTTGATACCTTCTTTATGAAACAGGTAAGTTGCTTTCACATCCTTACTGCCCTTGGCAACACCATCGTGCGGGCGATACTGAAAGCCGGCATGTTCCGGGTCGCCGTTGAGAAAAACGTCGCCGCTAACAGCTTTCAGTTCGGTGCGGAATTCCAGCAGTAGAACCGTGGGGTCGCTTTGACGAAATACCGTGGTTTCCCGCTGTTCGGCAATAATCGTCCGGCCGTTTTTGTCATCCCAGTGAACCAGCGACCTCGATTTTGCCAGGACCGGGCCGGCCGTCAGCTCCAGAAATTTCTGATGTTTCTGGACTCTCCCTTGCTCCCCCATGTGCCAGAAATCATATCTCTTCCCTCCGAACTCCAACCTGTTCCACCCTATGAATATCCCGCGGTGGTGCGGATACAGAATCTTATTTGTCAGATACGGATGCAGGCCGTCCGGCCCATTAGTCAGCAGGTTTTGTCCCTGAGCGTCAAAAACGTGGTGGAACGTCTTGTAGGTCTCAAGGATACGCGCTTTGCTTGAAGTATCGTAGGCATATATATATCGCGTTACCTTATGGCCGTTAAAGAGCAAATCGAGATAATCCCCTTCTTTGTCCCTCCAGGAAAATACCTCCTTGTCTGATTTCTCCCTCCGGCTCAAGGCAGCAGTCCACCTGGTTATGCTGTTTGCCTTTACCCGCGGCATTACCCACCACAGTTCCATTTTCTTATCTCTGCCCATCACAATCTGCCCCGGTACGGAAACGTTAGCGAACAGATTACCAAGCTGGATAAGCCTGACACTGATTTGTTCAACAGGCACGTCGGCTAATCGTTCCGGCAATTGAATTGTCGCGTGGGCTGGCACGTCGAGACAATCCATCTTTGGTGCCGAAACTTTAAGACGAATCGGCTCAGCGTCACTTGTAACGCTGAACCCGCAAATTACAGTGATTACCAGTATCGCAATAACAAGCTTTCTTTCGCTTCTCATATCTCGTCCTTTCTCACTAATCAATAATCATTAATCATTCTCACAAGCTCCATGGTGCACGCATACTGCGGGCGACCATGCGGTTTGCTGCCCAGTCGTTCGTGAAGCGTTCCTTCTCCGGGTCCCATTTCAACTTTCGTCCAAGCAGCATCGCGATGTTGCCCAGATGACAGACCGTACTGGAGCGGTGTCCAATCTCCGCCGAAGCAATCGGCTCCCTGCGGCTCTTTATGCAATCCAGAAAATTCTGCTTGTGGTCCCGGCTTTTGTAGAGGTGGATTTCATCCGGCCCTATTTTCGCTTCGAGAAGTGACTTCGGTTCAGCGTCTATTTTGCCGCGCGTTACAAAAACCCATCCTTCACTGCCTTCGAAACGTGTATTTCCCCCACCGGTTTTCAGAAGCAATTTGACACCGTTGCCATAGGTGTACTCAATATCTACTGTTTTTGCGGTCGTGAACAGCCCGGTTTTGGGAAACTCGCCTTTGCCATCGATTTCTACCGGCCCGGTATCATCGGCGTCGTTGCCCCACTGCGCAATATCAAGATAATGAGCGCCCCAGTTGGTCATCTGCCCGCCGGAGTAGTCTAAAATAAACCGAAATTGATAGTGACAGCGCTGCTCGGTATATGGCTCCCACGGGGCAGGACCCAGCCATAAGTCATAATCGAAGCCCTTCGGCACCGGCTCAGCTTTCCAGGTAGGCGGACAGGTGCGGTTGTTTCCCGGTATCCCAACTTTGATGGTATGCAGTTTGCCTATCCTGCCGTTGCGAACCAGCTCGCAGGCGAAGCGAAACTCACTGTCCGAACGCTGCTGAGAGCCGGTCTGAAAAACCCGGCCGAAGCGCTTCACCTCATCAGCAAGGGCACGTCCCCCGGCTATGGTCAGAGTGAGCGGCTTTTCGCAAAACACATCCTTGCCGGTTCTGACCGCGGCAATCGACATCGGTACATGCCAATGGTCAGGTGGAGCAACTGATACGGCGTCGATATCGTCCCGCGCTATCAGCTCGCGGAAATCGTTGTACGACGACTTCTTATCAAGACCGGCTGTCTGACGGGCTTTTTCCCGATTTCCGGCATCAACATCGCAAACCGCCACCACCTCACAGCCGGACATGCCTTTGAATCCTTTCATATTTCCTGTGCCTTTTCCTCCCATACCAATACAGCCCATCGTGATGCGGTTGCTCGGTGCGTTCGTACCGAACACCGACGAAGGAATGATTGTCGGCACCGCAAAAGCTCCTGCAGCCGCAACCACCGTGCTTTTCAAAAACTCCCGCCGGGTTACCGTCTTTGTTCTTTTAGTTTTTTTGCTTTTCATAGTTTTTTCCCTGTTTCCTTCAATACATTATTTTTTTTCGCCTCATAGCGGCACTATCCGGATATTGCGAAACCACACTTCGTTCCCGTGCTCCTGAAGCAGAATCGGCCCGGGCTCAGGCCCTTCCGGCCGTCCGGCGCCGGTCTTGTTCGGCACTTTCACGTCGTCGTGAATCAATACCCCGTTTTGCCATACCGTCATACGGACGTCCTTGACCTTCCTGGCGTTTTCGCCCTGACCCTCGAATCGGGCCGCATGGAAGATAATATCGTAACTCTGC
>JAUWBI010000010.1 GCA_030601745.1 Phycisphaerae bacterium | reverse complement strand
CAGTTACTGTCGATGCAGGCGAGGAACCAGGCGTTGTATCACCTGGGCAGGTTCGGGGATGAGATGTTCAATTACCAGCAGCATCCGGATGGATTGATGCTTTCGCATGTTGCGTTTATAAAGTCGTACTGGCATAAGTATGACCTGTATATTGATCTTGGATTGGTCGGGCAGGCGGACGAGGTATTGATGGAGAGTATGGTGGCGTTCGGGGATAATCCTTTTATTCTGAAGAAGCTTGCGTTGGTGAATTTGATTTCCGGCAAGAATCAGACGGCGAGGGTGTACCTGGGGGCATTGCAGAAGCGGTTGTTCTTTGGCGAGTGGGCGGAGGAATACCTGGCGAAGCTTGAGAGTGATTCGGAACTGAGAGATGATGCTGAGATACAGAGGTTGCGGTCGTTGATACCGAAGGAGAAAGATGGGCGATTCCTGGCAGCACCAGAGATGCAGTTGAAGGCGCAGATCGAGAACGGCAAGAAGAACAAAATGGCGTTCGAGTACCTTTTGGCCTTATATATGTTGCGTGGAGAGATGTGGAATGTTGCAGAAGTTGCCGGCAGGATGGAAGAGTATGATTATGAGAAGATACCTGTAGCGTTTGAAGAAGCGATATTGCTGAATAACAAGCATAATAAGAAAAAGATCTCGTTGAAGAAGTTGAAGATAAGAGCTGAAACGAAGCGGCGGTTTGATGAGTTTATGGCTGTGACGGTACGATATCGAACTAAAGATGCGGCACAAAGTGAGCTGGCAGGTAAATTCAAGAATACATACATGTATTATTACTTTTATGGCATTCCGGGATAATGATGAGTAAGAAGTATATATATACAATACCGGTGATAATTGTTGTGGTGGTCGGCGTTGGTATAGGCGTGTTCTTTGAACGTGATATTAGCGAGGAGATCGTCGATTTTGTGCAGGTTGTTCGCAAGGCGCGGATATACCCGGATTACAGTTCGATTGTGATACCGGCGAATATTGTGGCGATGAATTTTGCCGTGCGTGAGGATGGTGAGCTTTATTGCGTGAGGATCAGGAGCAGTAAGGGTGGTGAGATCGAGGTGTTCAGCAGGACAGGTAAGATTGTGATCGGCGAGGGACAATGGAGCAGTTTGCTTGAGCAGAATAAGGACGAGAAGCTGGAGATTGACGTGTTCTGTAAGGGTAGGGATGGGAAATGGTTGCGGTATGATGCGATTCGTAATACGATCGCGAGCGAGGAGATCGACGGGCACCTGGTGTACCGAAAGATTCACCCGGGCTACAGGACATGGCGTGGTGTTGGGATATATCAGCGTGAGCTTGGCAGTTATGTGGAATCTGTTGTGCTGGATAATAGTTATTTCAAGGGTGGGTGTTTGAACTGTCACGCGTTCTGTAATAATAAGACGGATAAGATGTTGATCGGGCTAAGGAGCGGGAAATATGGCAGTAGCGAGTTGATCGTAAATGATGGCGAGGTGAATAAGATCGGGACGAAGTTCGGGTATACGTCGTGGCACCCGAGTGGGAAGATCGTGGTTTATTCGATGAATAAGGTTTACCAGCTGTTCCATTATGCGAGGAAGGATGAGTACCGTGATGTGATCGATATTGATTCGGCGCTTGCGTATTATGATGTTGAGAGCGGGAAGGTAAAGCGTTGTGAGCACTTGTCGAAGAAGGACAGGCTCGAGACATACCCGGCGTGGTCGAGTGATGGGAAGTATTTGTATTACTGCAGCGCGCCTATGAAGTGGCTAACGAGTGAGATGGAGGAGATAACGCAGGAGATGGTCGAGGGAGTGAAGTATGACCTGATGCGAATAAGTTATGATGTGATGGGGGATAAGTGGGGAGAGCCGGAAGTGGTTGTTTCTGCGGAGGAAAGCGGGAAGAGCTCGCTGGAGCCGCGAGTGAGCCCTGATGGGCGGTGGTTGTTGTTCTGTATGTGTGATTACAGTTGTTTCCCGGTGTATCAACCGAGCAGTGATCTTTATATGATTGATCTTGGAAGCGGAGGAGCGGATGGGAAATTCGTGTACAGGAAGCTTGATGTGAACAGTGAGGCGAGTGAGTCGTGGCACAGTTGGTCGAGTAATGGCAGGTGGATTGCGTTCAGCAGTAAGAGGATGCATGGGTCGTTTACGCGGACGTATTTCAGTTATGTCGATGTGAATGGAGTTGCGAGTAAGCCGTTTGTGCTGCCACAGAAGGATCCCGGTTATTACGAAGGGTGTTTGCGGACATTCAGTGTGCCGGAACTTGTGGTTGAGCCTGTTCGGACGACGAAGGAGACGCTTGGGAAGGTTGTTCGCGGGAAGGTTGATAAGGTCGTATATGTGCCGATCAGTTCGGCGACGATCAAGAATGAGGAGTGGCAGGAGCGGGAATAGGGAGAATCGCCCTCGTTGTCCACCCGAATAACCTCGTCCACCTTGTCATTAAAGAAATTACGTGAACTTGCTTCATGCAACTAATTGTACTATCTTATCCAATTCGTTTCTGATCAGACCCACCTCGTAGCGGTAGGCCCTGCGCAATCGCCAGTAGGCAACGGCTACTTTCTCCACCAGCATTTCCTCCAAGGTACCGCTCGGCGCAAGTTGCGTTTTCAGATCGTCCACAAGAGCATTGAACTCTTCCGGATTCTCCGCACCTTCACCAACGGTGATAACTGCCTCCTTGGCAAGTAATCCGTGCCTGAGCGCGTTGTATTTCACTATCGGCTTTCCTTCCGGTGTTTTCACACCTCCCTTTACCGTGCGGGGATACACGTTCGGTCTCTGATCGCCCGTTTTGATTGCGAGTTGAAACCCTGTCAGCCTCCACGTTTGCCCGGTCTGCCGTGACGCAGTCTTTTCGCAGCAGCGGGTAGTAACCTTAAAAACCGCATCAAACAGGCGACATTCCCTGCTCATAAGGAATTTGAGACTTATGACTTCAGTGTAATACGTTCGCTAAACAAGCAGAAGATATTGGAATTGTCCCGAGGCGAATGGATCGATAAGAAAGAAAATTGCTGTCTGGTCGGCTCGCCTGGCACCGGTAAAACCCACATCGCGATTGCTTTAGGACTGGCTGCGTGTCGAGAGGGGCGCAAGGTACGGTTCTTTATGGCTGCGAGCCTGGTCAATCGCTTGGAGGAGCGCAAACAGTATCAGTTAGAACGATTCCTGACACAGTTAGACAGAACTGATCTGCTGGTATGCCACCCAACATATTCACTTTGCAATCTCTGCTAAAACCAATTCGACAATCTTGGGCACCGATGCAGCAATTTCTTCCGAAAGCTCCAAACCGCACCCAATGTTCTTGGGCTTAATACCGAAAACTACCACATCCTCAGGCGCACACCCAAGTTACCTGGTCATTGGCAAGTTATCATATGTAGTTGTTTTTTTGTTTTCTACATCAAGGGGCTGGGCGTTGCGTATATTCTGGATAAATCGATGGGGAGAAAGCTCTAGCCCGGGCAAATCTGCTGTGTATTTTCATTTCTGCATGAACTCGATGCATGAAACTGACCTGTGCGGCAAGGCTGCCGTCAGCGTTTTGCCGTCAAAACGGATATCTCTTCGAGTTATCCTGCCGATCTGCTTGAGTTCATCCGGCTCAGGTGCATCTTTAAGGCGCCCTTGAAGTACGTGGTGTACGGCGCGGCCCTCAAGGCGATTGAAAGCAGAAACATCGATTGTGACATCTATCGATTGTTCAAAGCTCCGGTTAATGGTATGAAAATAGATACGTTTTTCATCTGCTGTAGCCAGTGCATCAATGTATGCGACCTTTCTTTTTGGCCCAATGCCGCCCATTTGATATGGCTGTTTGTATGTTGGCACGTTCTTGCTCACGAGAGCAAGCAATTTATCTCCATGGTGCTTTGAGTAGAACATAGTTACCTGGCCTGTAGGCATATAGAAAGGGGGAATCTTACCTTCGGCATCTGCTCTTATGCTCGTGATGCCCCAGGAGTTACCTGCGAGCATAGATTGGCAGCCTAATTCAATCACATCCGCCGCTCGCATAAAAGCGTGAAGATATCCGGCAGCGCCAAGCCCCTTGGCGAAGCTTGAATCCAAAGCCGGCTTGGGGCCATAGTACCTCAACCAGCCATTCCAATTCCATTCGGTCACGGCTACCCTGTAGCCAAGTCTTCGCGCAGTATTGATGCCGGGGTGGTTAATAATCGACCGACCATTTGTATCGAACCGTGTTACAGCAATCCAGGCGTGCCAGATTTCTTCCGCGGAAATCTCATGTATTGGGACCTCTCTGCCGTTTCTAACAGCTTTCGTAATGGCCCATGGTGAATAGAAATGTGTGGCAAAATAGGATACTTTGTTCCCAAGTTGCTTGTGTACCTGCCCGACAATCCCTGACATATTGCCATCATGGCCATCGACGATAATTTCAATAGAAGGATCTACCGACCGCATCGCTTCAATGTATGCGGCCAGACATTTAACATAAAACTGAGGTGCCTCATCAGACATGATTTTCCTTAACTGCTTTATGAAAGCCCAGGTTTCATTGCCGATTTGAAAATACTTCACTTTATAGGGACTGGCCCGGCCATTTCCGGCTCGCAAGGATGGCCAATTATACATCCCTTCCGGCAGCTTCGTTCCAACAGGTGCGTTGCAGTAAGCAACTAATGCTGCCGCGTGCATGGCAGCTTGTTTCAGAGGCTTCTTTTTGAGCAGAGCATCTCGAAAATTCACTACAAGGATAGCTTCTGCGCCAACATCTTCACAAAATTGAAGGAACTCATCATAGCCAAAGTTGTTGGTTACCTTGTGCCCGCGATGGCCTGTGCTGACAGGTCGCTGAGTCGCTCGGCCTGGTACGTTATCGACCATTTCGCGCCAATCCAAGAAATCCACATCGGTCCCACCAGGGAATCTGATAACCGGTATTTCCATTTCCTCTAATAGCTTCAACACACGGGGTTGGAGTTTCCGTGTGCCGGGAATTAGTGCCCCCTCGACGCCGATCTCACCCCAGCTTGGCCTCTCCATAAACTGGCCGAATATACGTGGGTCAATCTTGTGGAGGACCTCTCTCTTTATACTAAACGAAATGTCCGCCGAATCTGCATTTTGATGTGCCGACGCTACGACCTGTGATTGGCATAAACAAAGAACAAAACATACGGCAACTAAATTTGCCGGGTGAAATCTAATCCTGTCAATGATTAACATGGCGTATTCCTTTTTCTCAGTAGTCCTTGAACCTTCTCATCCATTCCGGCCAGTCGGACGGTTGGACAAGGCCGGCCTTCGTCCAGGGACCGCTTGTATCGTAGCCCCGATGCCAATTCAAGGTCCACAACTCTTTGAGCCCGACCTCTTTGATAGTCCAGTCCATGAAAAGGGCGTTTATGAATCCGTTGTGTCGGTTGACGCAAACCCGCTTCATCTCACCTGCACCTCCGGTTTTTACTACATCACCTGGGTACTCCGGAGGATGGTCTGTATAACCCGGATACACATCGTACCATATGCAGTCGAATAACAAGGGAATCTCGGCGGCCCCTTTGATGTTGACGGTTCGCCAACGATCTTCTGATCTGCCTGCACCCGGGGGTGTGTTGTACGCCAGCTCATTCATGCCATAGCTACCGTAGTCGCCTTCCTCCTTCGGCCCGGACCACCCTGGATGGTCAGATGCGAATCCAGCTCCAAAGACGCCCCACGCCGCGAACGTACCTCGAGCTCCTTTTGACATAGGCTTTGTAGCCGTTGGACAGACACGGATTTTGGGTTCCTGATAGTAAGGCCGCAAGGCACCGACCCATGTGCCGTTAATCCCGACACCATACCCAGCCATGAATAACCCGTCATTGTCATCGGTGTACATTGCGAACACGAGGGCCCATTCATGCAGATTGGCCTTGCACGCCACCGCCCTGGCTTGCTTCTTGACGCGCTGCAGCGCCGGCATTAATATCGCCATGAGCAGCGCGACAATAGCAATTACGACCAAAAGCTCTATTAATGTAAACCCCGTTAGAAATCCTTCGTTTTCCCGATCAGGAATCTTAATTTCTAACGGGGTAAATGCTTTTTGTTTGTCCATAATGGCAGAGGAATTATTTTTATGCACAAAGTTGTAAACACAATGTTATCATCATACGTTTTTCCAGCCCAAAAATAAAGAGAAATATCTGATTTGTGTGTTATACTTATTAAGCGAGTTTATCGGTAGAATGAAACTTGGAGGCTTTTGAATATGGTTAGATCTGTTAAAAGTCAATTCTACAAGCATGCCCTGAGCGTAGTCGAAGGGAAGGGAGCTAAGATGAAGGAAAATGAGAGAATCCCCGTTTTCACGGGGACAAGTTTACCCCTGCGAGGGACCCCGCCTTGCGGGAACCCAAAGCAGGGGGCGCGCAAGCAATTTTCGGTTTTGTTTCTATGCTTTCTATTTGCAGTTAGCAGCGCAGGTTGTGCGAACACATATTTAGCTCCGGTGAATGGTACGGCCGGCGATAAAAAGGTTATTTGCCGGGCCATAGAGATATTTCCTCTTGTCAAGCAGCACGTACACGGCTCGACTATCGTTGAGCTGCCAAATGGCGATCTTCTAACAGCCTGGTTTCAAGGTTCCGGCGAGCGATGGGCAGATGACGTAGCGATCATGGGAGCGCGGCTCCGAGCTGGCCGGCAGATGTGGAGCAAGCCTTTCGTGATGGCAGATGTCCCCGGATTTCCCGATATCAATCCGATTCTGTTCATCGATACTCAGGACCGGCTATGGCTGATGTGGTACACGGTAATAGCAAACCAATGGGAGACTTCCCTGCCTAAATACCGAATCAGCGAAAACTATATGAAGCAGGATGGGCCGCCAAAATGGTCGTGGCAGGATGTTCTTCATGTCAAACCCGGTGACTCATCCGAACGAGGCATCCAGCCCGGCGACCGCTTTGTCAAATCTATTGAAAGACAAATTGAAGAGTATGCAAAATATCTTTCTGAAAGTGCTGATGTATCAGAAGAAGCAGTAGGGGCGGTTCGCGAACCGCCCTTACCATATATGTTAGAAAGATGGAGAGCGGAATTGCTTGGAAAGGCGCGGGGCGAGAATATGATACGAAGAGGTCGGCTCCTCGATGCCGCAGGCAAATCCACAGAAAAACAACTGGGTTATGCGTATTTTAGGCGTATGGGCTGGCAGACCAAGAACAAAGCTGTTATCGTCGATGAGAACAGAATGATAATCCCACTGTACTCGGATGGATTCAGCTTTTCATTAATGGCCATAACGGACGACTGCGGTGATAATTGGCAGTTCAGTGAGCCGCTTCTCGGAGCAGGAAACATACAGCCCAGCATCGCGAAAAAAACTGATGGGACATTAGTCGCCTATATGCGTGACAACGGCCCTGCACCTAAGCGTCTTCACATGAGCACTTCCAAAGACGGAGGCCTTACTTGGAGTACGGTGAGGGATTCCGAATTGCCCAATCCGGGTTCGGGAGCTGATATAGTCACTTTGCGAAATGGACATTGGGTCCTGGCGTATAACGATACGGAAAACGGAAGGCACAGTCTGGCTGTTTCGATTTCAACCAATGAAGGGAAAACCTGGGAATATACTCGGCACCTTGAACGGGACATGCGGAGCAGAAACATCACGACCAGTAGCGGATATCCGTCTATTATCCAGGGCCATGACGATACTTTACATGTAGTTTACAGCTACCATCATAAAGACCGAGGAGGTGCCCCGAATAAGACAATCAAATATGTACAGTTTAACGAAGAGTGGGTCAGACAAAAATAAACTTTTAGAACACAGCGTTTACAAATATGCTTGGACTAAGAAGTGGGAGTTAATCTATGAGACGGCGAGAGTTCATTAAAAACACGGCGGTTGGACTGGCAGCATTGGCTGCGGGCCAGCCGCACGGTGCTGACGCAAAAGGCTCGAAGTATCGGATTGCGGTAATTGGCAGGACTGGCCGGGGTAACTACGGTCACGGGCTGGACGTGGTGTGGAATGACATAGACCGGGCGGAGGTGGTGGCCGTTGCAGATCAAGATTCTAAAGGTCGTGCCGCGGCTGCCAAACGGCTCAAAGCGCCGAGAGCTTATGCTGATTATCACCAGATGCTGGAAAAAGAGCGCCCGCAAATCGTAAGCGTAGCCCCCCGCTGGCTGGACTGCCATCGTGACATGGTACTGGCATGTGCAGAGTTCGGCTGTCACATTTTCCTGGAAAAACCTATGTGCCAGAGCCTTGAGCAAGCCGACGAAATGGTCGCCGCCCTTGAAAAGCGAAATTTGAAACTGGCTATTGCTCATCAAACCCGCTACAGTCCATCGCTGAAGCATGTGCAGCAACTTATCGCCGACGGGAAATTGGGTGATATACTTGAATTACGCGGCCGTGGCAAAGAGGATCGCCGTGGTGGCGGTGAGGACCTGATGGTACTCGGTACACACATCATGGATCTGATGCGTTTCTTTGCCGGCGATGCACAATGGTGCTTCGCAAAAGTTAGAGATAGTCGAAAGCCCGTTACTAAGAATGAGGTACGTGACGGAGCCGAAGGCATTGGCCCCCTCGCCGGAGATGAGATTCATGCGATGTACCGTTTTAGTGGAACAACGATGGGCTATTTCTCGACGCAGCGTGTCAGGCATGGAGCATCGAAACGCTTTGGACTGCAGATTTTTGGAACGAAGGGAATACTCACCATGACAACCGGTGCTCTGCCGGAAATCTGGTTTGTCGAAGACCCCTCCTGGCAGCCTGGGCGCAGTAAGGCCCGGTGGAAGCAGATCTCCAGTGCCGGGATTGACACGCCGGAAACCCTTAGCGATCCTAACCACCGTTTTGGTAATCGCCTAATTGCCCTCGACTTGATCCAGGCCATCGAGATGAACACGCAACCGAAGGGCAGCATGTATGACGGACGGGCGGCTTTAGAGATGATATTGGCGGTGTACGAATCACACCGGCTGAACGCGCCGGTTGAGTTTCCGCTGAAGAATCGCAGGCATCCATTGAGCAATATATTTACCGACAAGCTCGTTTCTTGAAGAACTCGCGAGAGTCACAAGGAACGTAGCGATTGCTACGGGAAGGGGAATTCAGCGTTTGTTTTTGCGCTGGTCGAGGCGATCACCAATGGGGCGGCGTATGGGGACATCCAGCCCACCGCCGGCCTCGAGCTCATCGAAGAGCTGTTTCTTCATTGCCGCGATACGCTCGCGGTAGGCAGGGACATTGATCAGGTTGTGCCGCTCGTGCGGATCGGTCCGCAGGTCGTAGAACCCATCGTGGTCCCACACACCATGATAGAAGATGTATTTATACCGCTCGGTGCGAATGGCAAACACCGTCGGTGTGGCGGGGAAGTTCCACTCCCAGTAGTACTCGTAAAGGATGTGGTCGCGCCACCGAATCGACTCGCCACGCAGCAGCGGCAGGAAGGATCTCCCGTCCATGTTCGCTGATTTTGGTGGCTGCATGCCGGCCGCGGCCAGCAGCGTCGGAGCGATGTCGATATTTTGTACCATCTGTACAACCTTCTTGCCCGGCTCGATCATCCCCGGGGCGTACGCGAGCATCGGCACGCGGATAGACTCCTCGAATGCATCCCGCTTGTCGTAGAAGCCGTGCTCCCCGAGTGCGAAGCCGTTGTCGCCCATGTAGATCACCAGCGTTGACTTACTCAGCCCCGTCTCGTCTAAGTACTTCAGCACGCGTCCGAGGTTCTCGTCCAGCCCGTGCACGGTCTCGCAGTACCGCAGGTACAACTCGTCAAACGACGGCACAGGGTCATTGTCGTACTGTCCGGTTTCCATGTGGTCGATACCATGGATACTGTAGCGCCGCTCGCGGACCCAATGCGGCTGCGTCTGATAGTTACGTTCGGTGTTGGCCATCGTTTCCGGGCGTTTGACCTTGGCCTTTCCGTAGCGGCCCTGGTGACGTTTGGCGGGCTGGAAGGGGTAGTGGACGGCCTTGAACGAAAGATAGAGAAAGAACGGTCGCTTGGTATCTCTACCATCCTTGAGCCATTCCAGCGCCTGGTCTGTCAGCACATCGGTCGTGTATCCCTGGAACTTCCGGCGCTTGTTATTGATGTTGAGCGTTGGGTCGAAGTAAGTGCCCTGCCCCTTGAAGCTGGCCCAATGGTCGAAACCGGGTCTCGGGGCGTCATTGTCATGACCCATGTGCCACTTGCCGACAAAAGCCGTCTGATATCCGGCCTTTTGCAGGTACTGCGGGAAGAACACCGTTCCCTTCGGTGCCGGCCGTTGGTTGTCAACGATTTGATGGTGGTGCATGTACTGCCCGGTGAGGATTGACGCCCGGCTCGGCGAGCACAACGAGGTGCTGACGAACGCATTGACCATGTGCGCGCCTTGCCGAGCCATGCGGTCCATATTCGGCGTCTCCAAGAACGCCGGCGCCTCTTTCATAAACCTCATAAAGTCGTAGCGATGATCGTCGCTGAGCACTAAGACGATATTCCGCTGCGCCGTCTTGTCGCTCTGGGCGGCCGGCAGAGATCGCCCAGCAGCGCCAAATAAGGCCAATGCAGCCGTTCCACCGCCTGCTAATTTGAGGAAGTTACGCCGGCTGTAACAGGTCCGTCGTGGATTACCGTGAGCTGTCATGTTCGCTGCCTCCTGCTGATAAAAATACGTCTCTTTCGCAAGCCAGGGTGCCATCGTCAACACCCGAGTAATTAGTACCAACCAGGAGATATTACTTGTTGAGCAGGGCAGAGTCAACATCATATCTGAACGCAGTAACAAAGGTGGCTTTCGAGGAGAAACTCGCACCGCTACCGCCAAAGCTTGCCGGTGCGTCTTTGATGGTGGTGCCGGCAGGGCAGCAGGAATTATCTTTTCGTTGAAGGCCAGGTTCGTTTCCTTAAAGCCAAACAGATTCGCCCCGCTCGGGATGGATTTCCCAATGCGAACCTGACAGTTCGAGGCATCAAAGGTTTGGACTATTCACCCTAAGTAAAGTCAGCTCTCGCTGGATAATTTAAGGAGCGGGTTGCTTTTTATTGCGTGTTCTTCTGGCTGCTGAAGAAGCTGCTGTATCCTCCGATTTGGGACCCCGCCTTGTGGGAACCCTCAGTATCCTTATCGGTGTCTTCGACCAGCAGTGCACGATAATTTGTTATGACCTTCTTGTAGGCGTTGGCGTGTTCTTCAATTATCTCAGGCCGATAGCGCTTAAACCACGGAACCCCGAAAACGCAATGGTTAATACTTTCTGCGACCGGCAGGGATTCAACGTACTGTTCAATTTTTACAGATTTATCAAGGTAAGCAATCCGAGTCGGCCTGCCGTGTCCATAGACATCCATTGTCGTAAAAAGCGGATGCACGTGTAGGGGCTTATTGCAGCCGGGATTGCATATCGAACCTTCTGCACAAACTGCTTCGCTGAATCTCGACAATGAAAGACCTTCGAGCTCCTCCGTGACATACTTAAAAAGTGGAAAGTACCAGCCGCCCCTGGTGGTGTTGCTACCCTTTTGGGGACGCATCGGCCTGATTCCCGAACTATCATCGAGCAGGTCACAGAAGTAGTTCATTGCCTTATCGATTTCCGCCATTTGCTGGGGATATAGTTCCAACTGCACCAATCCGAAAGCGGAGCTTAACTGGTGCATGCGATGCTTGAATCCACCGCAGGGCAATCCGACAAAAGGTTTAAGCTCTTTTAGTGTAATCTCGTCGTGACGTATATAGTGGCCAAACAAAAGGGCGCGTTCATAGACCTTTCGGTCGTCGGTAAATAATATACCTCCCTCACCGATGGCCAAAGATTTGCCGGACATCAACGAAAAAGCTGCGACATCACCGAATGTACCAATTTCTCTGCCTTTGTATAAAGCGCCGTGAGCATGTGAGCAGTCCTCAAGGATTTTGAGATTGTGCCTGGCGGCGATTTCCATAATGGCATCCATATCAGCCGGCATACCCGCATAATGTACTACTATAATGGCCTTCGTTCGTGGAGTGATTCGGTGCTCAATATCTTTCGGGTCAATGCAGATGGTGTCGGGGTCGACATCGGCGAAAACAGGTGTGGCGCCGAGCGTATACGCTGGCACGACAGAGGCCCAATAGGTAAGACTCGGCGCGATGACCTCGTGACCAACGCCAATACCCAGGCCGTACATAGCGCCCAGGATGGCAGCGGTTCCATTATGATAGGCCAGGCCGTATTTTCTACCAAGCGTCTGGGCATACTTTTTCTCGAATTCCTTCGTTACTTCAAAGCCGGACATCTGCCCGGCCCGCAAGACTTTCAGGACCGCCTGCTCATGCTGGTCAGTAACAACAGGCCATTTGAATATGTCCCCCTGCTCCGACTTCACTGCCTTTTCACCACCAAATAGCGCTAACCCCGCCCCTTCGAGGGGCTGGGCCAACTTGTTTTTCGTCTGTTCTTCCGAGACCATATTGACCAATTCTCCTTTCGGGAAACAATCATTTAATTTGGATTTCACTGTTGCGCCAACTGCAGCGCCTTGGTGGTAATATAATATTTCGCTATCATATTCGGGACTTCCCACTCCGGCAGCTTCCCCTCTGCGAGGTACTGCAGGTACTTTTCGGTAACCTTTCGGAAGTGGGCTTCGTGCCCGATTCGATGCTCATCAGGTATCAGCACCTGCCAGCAGTTTGCCTGCCGTTTAAGTGCTAACCCAGGGTACTTACTTTGCAGCTCGGCGACCGCTTTTTTCAGAGAAGCTGCTAACTCCTCGGCACTGGCGCCTGGAGCCGGCTCCACGTAAAGCTCCGGCCGATAGTTTTGCTCTTTACCCTGGCGGATGATTACATTCGCTTTGCTGCCTCTGAACAACGAGTGATGCGTATCTCCACCGCTTTCTGGGGCCTGGAAATTCCAGGTAACCGCCAGCTTCACGTGCACGCCTTTCATTGTATAAATTATTTCTCCGTTGGCGTAATAAGGTAGAACTCCCTCGTTATTTAACTTGCCTTTCAGAAAGTCCGGAAAATCCGGCGCTCTTGTTACCTTCTCGTATTGCTGTCGTGTGAGCATTGTTGGCCAACGCCGGGCTTTTATTATGACGATGTCCTTTTGGTAATCGATTGGCTGGTTCGCCAAGCACGTCCACATCACAAGGTCTATCAGGTGCGTTGTTACATCCACCAGCCCTTCGCCCTGCTGGGCGGTATCAAAATACCAGGTCGGTCGCTTGATAGGCATTCCGGAGACGTATTTGAAGAAATGGTGGACACTTTCCTTCACCACCGCCGGCTCATCCACGGAGCCCTTTTCCAATTCCCCGAACACCTCCTTATTAAGCACCAGCATCTTCTGTAAGATACAGAGGATATTGAAACGTTCAGTCATAATATCGTAAAGCAACACGCCGTTTTTCTCTGCCGCGGCAAAGGCGTGCTCCAAAAGCTTGAAACCCTCCACATCAATGCACATCGGCTTGTCACAAAAAACATTAAGGCCGGCATCGACGGCGGACTTGATGTACTCAGCTTTTTTCTGGTTGTTACCGGACATAACAACGACATTGCCGGGCTTTTCAGTGAGCATCTCTTCAAGGTAATCATCTCCGGTGTACACCTTTTCCTGCCAACCGGTTGGGTTTTCCGCACGGTTATTGAAACTCTGGATGCGCTTTAGATATTCCTGCACCTCGGGCCCGACCGGGGCATAAACGTAGACGGTGGGAGCAACCTGGTCGTACATACTTTTCTGGACCAGTGCCGCATGATAGTGTCCCGGATTGAGAATCATAAATTTAACTTGGCGTTCAGTAGTGGCATCTTCGATTTTTCCTTCCTCTTTCTCGGCACAGGAAAACAACACTATCGACAGACCGAGGCCAAATACAAACAAAACGGTATTTCGCACCATAACCAAACTCCCTTTATAGTGGTGAGTGGTAATTGGTGAGTGGAAACCAATTAACCAATTAACCAATTAACCATTTAACCGATTATCCAATAAACCGCTCCAATCAGCAGACCCACACCAACCCAGGCAGCGAGGAAGCCAATAATACCAACCATACTGGGCCTGGGTATTTCGAAATCAGGGTGGTCTATGAGCGTTTTTCGCTCGGTTGGTTCCACACCTGCTGGGAGCGTAAATGGCTCGGCCTCCGGTTCATCAGGGCCGATAGGCGTCCGCAGACAGGCATAAAACCTGTCCAGGTTTTCCGCTGGGACCCTCCTTGTAAACAAGCTGACCACAACCAGAACTACAAAGCCGGCACTCAAATAAATAATCATCTGCCAGGGCAGGTAGAGCTTGTCCTGCCACAGCATAAACGCCGGCAGCTTGTCGGCAAAGTGCGCATTGAAATCCCAGGGGACAACGCCCAGGGGTTTTGTGCTGGTGAAAATAAATGCGCCCAAACTGGTCAGGGTTGCGGCCCAGGCGCCGGCTACCGTTGCTCGGCGCCAGTAAAGCCCAATCCAGAAGGCAATTCCCATAAGAGCTGATACCATCCAGTAGAATTCCAGGCCCTGTACGACGCTTTCCAGGTTGAAGGCAACAAAGATGCCCAATATCACAACCAGAGCGGATACGATACGGCCGATGAGGGTGTAGTGTTTATCGGCTTTGCTGGGCACTAAAAACTTTCTGTAGATGTTTTCGGTAAAAAGGGCCGATGCCACGACCATTAGCGAATCACAGGTGCTCATAACAGAAGCGAGCATACATGCGATGAATAATCCAATCAATCCGGGCGCAATACCGGGCAGCAGGTCACGCGCCATTTTGCCATAAGCCAGATCAGCATCTGCGAGCTGCGTATACATGACCACCGCGCACAGCCCCGTCAGCATCCAGGCGATGGTGCATATCCGTTTGCCGAATATCCCCACAGTAACACCTATTCTTCCCTCCATTTCCGTTTTTCCCGCCGCACAGTTTGCCATGGTCTCAGGCATTGTTACCCAACCTACAAGAGCGTTAAATGCAATAACTATGATGAAAAATAGGCCAATCTCGCCTGGGCTTACAAGAGACAACATATCGGGCATATCAGGATTATCTATTGAAAGTTGAGCGATTGACTGCCGCAAACCGCTCATACCGCCGACTTCCACTAATGCAAACGGCAGGATAAGGAAAGACAGCACAATGGTCAGTAGTCCCTGGACAAGGTTGGTTGCGATAGCTGCACTGAGTCCGCCGGCAACGCCGTAAATGACAAACATAACAGTCATCGCTATAATAGCGAGATTGGAGCTTATAGCACCACCGGAGACGGCCTCGACCATCACCCCGGAGCCTTTTAGCATAACTCCGATGGCAACCAGAAGCGGCAATATCCCCATCGCTGCATATAGGCCGCTGACGCTGCGTCCATAACGGACCTCAAAATAATCCCCCGTTGTCACAGCCCGCATTCGGCGGAAAAACGGCGCGATTAGCCAAAAGAACGGCGTTACAAAAAGCCAGAGCCACTGATACCAGATACCGGAGGCGCCGACCTGATAAGTCTTGGCGGCGACACTGACTGCCTGGTCGGAATGAGTCCCGGAGCCGAACATAAAGAATGCCATCATCACTTTTCCAAACTTCCGGTCGCCGATGAAGAAACTGGCGGCACTGCGGACCTTTTTCACCGCCCACAGGCCGATGAAGGTAATACCCACCAGGTAAGCGATAATAACCATCCAGTCAATAAGTCTGACGCCCAACATATATGCACCTCCTGCACTGATTACAAGGGACATTATAGAGGTCGAGAGGCAATCCTGCAAGACCGAAAGTGCCACGAATAATGAAGCAGCTGCCCAGCACCAAAACGGCGACAGTAACAATAGATGGAATTTCTGTAAAATGGGGTAGAATTGGTCTGGCAACTTCGGTATAATTATGAAAGATGATAAGAAAACCCGCCGAAATGGCTGGACACAGACTTTGCAGAAATGCCGGATTACACCGGATTTCAATCTGCTTTCATTTGCACGGCTCTTTATTAGACAAACCAATATAACACGAGGAGTAGCAAAATGAATCGACAAATTATCAGCTTTCCACAGCGCAAACACCTGGCACTAAATTGGATGTTGCTGTACCTGATTGCTGTGGCCAGTCTGACATGCGTGAAGACAGTTCGACTGCCTTATGCCAGAGCAAATGAGCAGCAGCCAAAGTGGAGAGCCGGGGTTGCCTCGGTTGTCATTACGCCGGACGATTCGATGTGGATGGCCGGCTACGCAGCGAGAACAAAACCCTCGGAAGGAAAGATCCATGATTTGTACGCCAAGGCGTTGGCATTAGAAGATGTTGAAGGCACGAGGTTGGTAATCGTCGCAGTTGATTTGATTGGCATCAACCGCGAGATGCGCGACTGGCTGGAAAAAGAGGTCAACCGGCGCTATCAACTCGACCCGGCAAGACTGCTGATAAACGCCTCGCATACTCATTGCGGGCCGGTGCTACGCAAGTCCAGGCATTCCATCTACGGGAATTCGTTTTATGGTCTGACGCCGGAGCAGATTCAGCAGTGCCACGAGTACAGTGAACATCTACAGCAAAAACTGGTGCAACTTATCGGTGAAGCGTTGGACAAGCCGGCGCCTGCCCGACTGGCCTACACGCACGCCCGAGCGGGCTTTGCGATGAACCGGCGATTGAAAACCGAGCGTGGCTTTCGCATCAGCCCCAACCCCGATGGCCCTGTCGATCACGATGTCCCCGTTTTACGGGTTGACAGCCCGGACGGCAAGTTGCAAGCGGTGGTGTTCGGATATGCATGCCATTGTACAACTCTTAGTTTCTACAAATTCTGTGGTGACTACGCTGGTTTCGCCCAGTTGTACCTTGAAGAAGCACACCCTGAAGTAACCGCCTTGTTTATAGCCGGCTGTGGCGGCGACCAAAACCCATACCCTCGTCGTACGCTGGCTCTGGCGCAGCAGCATGGGCGTGCATTGGCCAACGGAGTCGAAGCAGCACTCGTCAGCCGAGCAGAGCGGGTCCGCGGGCCGATTCAGGCGGTCCTGGAAACGGTAACGCTGGAGTTTGCCAAACCACCCAGCCGCCGGCAGCTCGAGCAGCAAGCAAAGTCCAGTAATAAGTATGAACGCCGACATGCGGAAGTATTGCTGAAGGAACTGGAGGAAACCGGCAAGATTCGCACAACGTATCCGTATCTGGTGCAAGTTGTTCAATTCGGCGACGACCTGACTCTTATTGCGCTGGCCGGCGAAGTGGTCGTGGACTATTCGCTGCGCCTCAAAGCTGAGCTTGCCGGTCCGCCTCTTTGGGTGGCCGGTTATTGCAACGATGTTTTTGGTTACTTACCTTCAGTGCGAGTCCTGAAAGAAGGCGGCTATGAAGGCGGCGGCGCGATGCGATACACAGAGCTGCCCGGGCCGTTCGCACCTTCGGTCGAGAAGCGGGTCATAGACAAGGTGCACGAGTTGGTCAACAAAGTGCGGGCACCAAAAAGAAACTGAAGTTAGGGAGATTGTGGGTTTTTGTAGATGAGAGGAGTTGAAAATGAATAAGAACAATTTAACCAGGCGACAATTCATAGCCGCGGCATCGGCAGCCTCTCTTGCTGCGGCCGCTTCGAGGAAGGTTCCTGCGTATGGAAATATTAGCAGAAAAGCCAGCAAACTGGCAATCCTTGGCGGTGAACCTATCAGAAGAAACAAGAGCTGGCCTCGCTGGCCATACTGGGATGAGAATGTCATAGACTCAATAGTGAAGACCACAAAGAGCAGAATATGGTGTCGAATCCAGTCTAAGTCAGGTACTGTCCCCACATTTGAAAAGAAGTTTGCCAAACTGATGGGGACAAAGTTCTGCGTGGCCACGGGCTCCGGAACCCAGGCACTGCACACTTGCGTGGAAGCACTTGGAATTGATGCGGGAGACGAAGTCATCACCTCACCCTATACCGACCCGGGGACCATCGCTTCCATTTTATCTGCCAGGGCACTGCCGGTCCTGGCCGATTTGGATCGCCAATCCTATCAGCTCGATCCCGACGATGTAGAAAGGAGAATTACCGAAAACACCAAAGCGATTATGCCGGTGCATATGATGGGGCAACCTTGCCATATGCAAAAAATCATGGCGATCGCCAATAAGCATAATTTGAAAGTGATTGAAGATGCCTGTCAGGCACACCTTGCCGTATATCAAGGCAAGAAGTTGGGAACCATTGGCCATCTCGGGTGTTTCAGCTTTCAGGCCAGCAAGACGATTGCCTGTGGAGAAGGCGGTGCAATCATAGGAAATGATGAAGAGCTCATGGACAAATGTTATACCGTCCACAACCACGGCACATCGCGCCGGGGACGCACCGAGGTGGCCGGGCCGAAATACCGGATGAACGAGTTTGAAGCGGCCGTACTGCTTGGCCAGTTGCCCGGCTTTGAAGAACGCTTCGCCCGCCGCAATGAAAACGCCGCCTACCTGACTTTCAGGCTCAGAGATATTCCGGGAATCTTCCCCCAAAAACTGTACGAAGGTACCACCAGCGGCTCTTATTACATCTATGCGATGACATATCGAAAGGAATACTTCAATGATGCCGATCGCAGCAAGTTTCTCAAGGCCCTCCGTGCCGAAGGCATTAGTCTCAGCCCATATATAGGACAGGGATTACATAAGGAACCGTGGACAGAGCACATATTGAATTCAAAGGTTTATCAGAAAATGTTTTCCAGAAAGAGACTGCAGAGATACCGTGAGGAGAATAGGTGTCCCAACTGCGACAAGGTTTGTCAGGAGATGGCCATGATTTGGGCTTCAGGCCCTCTTCTCGGGACCAAAGAGGATATGGATGACGTCGTCAATGCCATCGTCAAGGTCTACGAGAACCGAAACAAACTGGCGTAGTCAGAAAAATTATATGGCAATTTGAAAAGAATACTATTTGCTTTGTTTCATCTGATTAATGATGTTCAAGGCTTCCTTTATCATAATCTCCCCGGCACCTTTTGCCAGATTGGTTCCCGAACCCGGTTCATATCCTCCTTCTTCATAAGCCTGGCTGTGGCAGACATAGCCGATCGCAGCAAGTTTCTCAAGGCCCTCCGTGCCGAAGGTATTAGCCTCAGCCCTTATATAGGGCAAGGACTACATAAGGAACCGTGGACAGAGCACATATTGAATTCAAAGGTTTATCAGAAAAGTTCCCGGGGAGAACTGAAAAAACTTGTAATTTTAAGAGAAATGTGCTAACTTCATGACAATTCTAAAGGCATAGCGATTTTTATAAGGCGCGAAAATTGGAAATGTCGGTCAAAGAAATCTCACAGGAAGGAAAAGAACCATGAACAAGATGAACCTCCGAAGAACAGTCGCAAGAAACGCATCTTTCACACTCCTGACGCTTGCTTTTCTCCTGGCGTGCGCCTGTTCTCCCCTCGCGGAAAAGGACCCGACCGCCGGACAGCGGGAGGGCTGGGACCTGCTGCCCGAGATTCTGAGCCGCATCGTCCCGCCCACTTTTCCGGATCGCGATTTCAAGGTGACCGACTACGGCGCGGTCGGCGACGGCGTCACCGACTGCAATCCGGCCTTCAAGAAGGCCATCGCGGCCTGCACCAAGGCCGGCGGCGGACGCGTCGTTATCCCGAAAGGGACGTTTCTCACCAACGGCCCCATTCACCTGGACAACAACGTCAACCTGCACGTGACCAAAAACGCCACGATAATGTTCGGCACGAACTTTGACGACTATCTCCCCCACGTCAGAGTCAGGTGGGAAGGCACGGAGTGCTACAATTATTCGCCTTTGGTCTATGCGTACAAAAAGACCAATATCGCCATCACCGGCTCGGGGGCGCTTAACGGACAGGCGGAATCCTCCTGGGCTATGTGGAGTGGGAAAAACAAGCCTGGAACATCATCTAACGAAGTTCTGCGCAAGATGGGCAAAGAGGGCACTCCCGTAAAGGATAGAGTGTTTTATGGTAAGCCCACCATGATAGAGCCGTTCGAGTGTACGAACGTTCTAATCGAGGGCGTGACGCTGAACGATTACCCGTTCTGGTGCGTTCATCCGACGTTCTGCACAAATGTTACTATCCGAAAACTGAGGATTGAAAGCCACAACTCGAACAATGACGGAATCGACCCTGATTCGTGCAAGGATGTTCTGATAGAAGACTGTTATCTCGACCAGAGCGACGATTGTCTCGCCATTAAAGCCGGCCGGGACCAGGACGCCTGGCGAATCGGCAAACCTTGCGAGAACATCGTTGTCCGCAACATGACGATCTTTGACGGCATAGCTATCGGTAGCGAATGCTCAGGCGGTGTGCGGAATGTTTTCGTGTACGACTGCGAGTACGAGAGCGGCAACGTGTTGTACTGTAAGTCCAACCTCGACCGCGGTGGATTCATCGAGGATATCTGGATCAGAAACCTTAAGATAGGAAAGGCCCGGATTCTGAGATTGAGAAACAACTACCATGGCTATCGAGGCGGTAATTTCCCGACAGAGTTCCGCAACATCAACATCGAAGACGTGCATATTAAAGAAGGTTCCGACGAGACGGTATCCGTTATCGGAGTCGAAGGCGCTCCCGTCTACGATGTCTTCCTGAAAAACATCACCGTTGATACGGCGCCGCCTCCTCTTATGCACATTCGATACGCGGAAAATGTTGTACTTACCAATGTTTATATCAACGGCGAGCTTCAACCCACTCATCCAAAGCTGCTTCCTCCCGAGGAAAAAACGCCCGACGGGACGCCTTCCATCAGCCCCATGCGCAGCGGCAACTGGAGCGACACTTCCCTTTGGGTTGTTGGGCGTGACGGCGCGGGAGTGAAATGGGGTGGAAAGCCAGCCAAGAGGCTTCCCGACGGCGCGAAAGACGAAAGGGTTCTGATTGGCAAGGGGAGCATGACTCCGAACGGGGTTACGGTGACCCTGGATATGGATATTGACGACGACGTCTATCAAGTTCGGGTTTACGAGAATTCGGTTCTTATTATTCCATCGGGCCGCACGTTAAAGATCAAAGAATTTCGCCCGGACCGCCGCAACAGTCGGGTCCGTCAGACGGGCGGGAATGTCTATGTCAGGAAAAACCTTCAGATTGACGACCGAACTTGCCAATACTTAATTACCGGCGGGTCGATAAGTGCTGGTACCCTTAGCTTCGATGAGGGCACGCTCATCATCGACGATTCCGCGGCGGCGATCAAATCCATATCCGTTGCGGGTGAGTTTCGAACGGGCGAGGGCGATGGGGATACGACAACCAAATTCATCGCCCACTCAGGCGGAGTGACGCCCATCAAGTGCAAAGACGTGCTACTCGACAGCTACCTCGGCGAAAGTCTGATTGTTGACGTGACCAACTATGACTATGCGGCGAATGGGGACCTGGTGCTTTTCTCCTATACCGGGACTCGAAAGGGCGAATTCGATGGTGGCCCGGAGAAACCGACGCCTCAAGTTACCATCATCGGCGCCAAGGCCGATCTGGTTTACGATGACGCCGGAAAGAAAATTAAGCTGACCAACTTTCGCCCCTAAATTCCCGCCGCTCCGGCCGGAACGAAACGCAGGGGAATCTCAAATGTCGAACGGATAGAACGACCGGCGTTAAGCCGGCAAAAGTGGATTCTTAACACTGGAGAAGACCCATGAAAGTCCAATACTCCCTCGTACCGGCTGTTACCATTATTTTGACTGTTTTTTTCGCGGTTGGCGTTCCGCCGGCCGCCCTGGCGGACAACGAACCGGCCGGTCTTGTTGGCCGATGGGATTTTGACGACGGCACGGGCAAGGACCTCTCGGGAAAAGGCGGCGACGCCGACCTGGGAGGGGCGAGTCTTTATACTCTCGGCGCGGGACGCAAGTGCCTGATGTTTATGCCCGACGCCAAGCCGATGCGGATCCCAACATCGAGAAAGTCGCCATTAGCTATCTCACGCGGCACGGTCTGTCTCTGGCTCAATGCGGCGTGGGTGGATTCGGCCACTGTCCTGGCATATGACAATGATGCCATTCAATTTAGGTACTATCGTCGCCATTTTCAGCCGCGTTTCAGGGGCGAAGATGAATTCAAGTATTCCAGCGGAATTCTGGATTATGACTGGCCAAAGTATGATATGCGCGAGTGGGCGTTCTATCCGCACGTCAGGGCGGCGGTCGGCGATTCGGAATGGCACCATTTCACCGTGGCCTACGACGACGAATCCAAACAGATCATCGGGTGGCGGGATGGCGAGCAGATATCCGTCGTCGATCTGTCCACCGTGGCGATGGAACCCCTCAGACGCGACGGTTTGGAGGAAATTGTCGTGGGAGAAGGGTTTGTCGGGTACATTAACGATATTCGCATCTACAACAGGGTGCTCACCGATGCGGATATGCGCGAGATATACAACAAGACCAAGTCCGTTTATGCAGGCCGGTCTGATACGATTCCTACTAACAAAAAGATGGAGGTTTACGCCTACCAGGAACAGGACCGCTCGCTCTATCGGGCCTGGCTGCAATATGCCCCTGCTCGGGGCCGTAAAGGTATGGACGTGTTAAACCAAATCGCAGTTGAAGGAGCGAATTCGACGGTTCGCACGGCGGCAGCGGAATTGAGCGGTGCTGTAGAATTCATGTTCGACTTCAAGCCTTCAGTTAGAACAAAGCCTGGCTCCGGTTCGAAAGTTGTGCTGGGAACAGCCGAAACGTCGAGTTGGATCCGCGACAGAGCCGACAAGCTGGAGCTGGATCGGATTAAAAACGACGGATTCATCATTAAAGCGGTGGAAGACGCCGGTGACACAACATTGGTCATTGCGGGAAATGTTCCGGCAGGCGTTATTTTTGGCGCATTCGACCTGATTCGTCGCATCCAGATGGGACAGGATCCGCGCAAACTCGATGTCCTGGAGAATCCGCAGATTCCCATCCGAATGGTCGATCATTGGGCCTACTTTCGCGGTTTTAAGGGCGACAAGTGGCGCAAAGGCGGCAGAGACAACTCGATCTACAGTTGGGAAGAGTTGCGTACGGGTGATACCAAGCTTATCCGCGACTGGGTGCGCATGATGTCATCCGCCGGTTGGAACGCCATCTGCCCGAGCGAGGTCAACTGGTGCTACCGCAACAATTTTCTCGAGCATCTTGATGAGGTAGAAATCCTCGCCGGCATCTGTCGGGATTACGGCATCACACTCTATTGGAGCCCGAGTTACCTGCTTGCGCTGGAAAAAGAAACGGCTGACAAACTCTATTCCAGGGTTCCCGATTTCGGCGGATACATGCTCAAACTGGGTTCTGAAAAACAAAACGGAGACCCCCGCCCTCAGATGGTCAATCGGATTGCAGACAACCTGAAACCTTATGGTGGGTATACCCTGGTGCGGGGATTTGTCTATGGCAACAGCCGCTATACCCCCGAGCCCTATCGCAATCTCATTCCTTATGATGTTTTCGCTGCGGAAGACGGCAACTTCCGCGATAACGTGGTCATCATACCCAAGGGGAGCCCGATGGACTGGGATTTCTCAGCTCCCATCCCCGCCCTCGACGGCGCAATGCAGAAGAACCTCTCCGGGAGTGAACTCGTCATTGATAAAGGGTGGCCGGTTTCCTGGATCGAGAAATGGAAGTGGTGGCTCCAGCAGGATAATTACCGAAAGGGACCCGGTAGTCTGAACAAGTTTGATGTTGATTGCATCATGGGTGTTTCGATGATCAGCCCCTCGCCAGCCTGGACAGAGTGTCCACTGAATATGGTGAACTATTACGGACTGGGGCGCCTTTCCTGGAACCCCGATCGCTCTGTGGACGAGATCTATACCGAATGGATTAAGCAGACTTTTGGCGACGACCCGGCCGTGCTCGAGACCGTCAAGACGATCCTTTTCCTCTCTGACGACGTAACACGCAAATTGTACAATTACCGCGGGTATCGAGGAGTCTGGATCGACACGGGCGACGACGGCATGGTTGAGAACAAGACGCCGCACGTCATCAACCCCAACGGCATCGGCCCCAGGAGCCCCAAACTGCAGAAACGGATACTGGCACAGTACTCCCCCGGCCTGCGCGAAGTCTATGGCGACCGCATGAAGGGCGAAGAGTTTCTCACGTCTTTTCATTTCGTCAACCACGACTACCGTCTTTCGATAGGGCGCACCTTGATTCAGGACGTCTATGCAAACATGGATGAGGCGGTGGAACTGGCCGCACAATTGCCAGAGCTCTGGAAGAGACTTGAAGGCAAGATCGACCAGCATCGGTTCCAATACACGCTGGACAATCTCATCGACTTTGTCAAAGGGGCGCGGAACACCCGGAATAAAATGGCGGCAAGCTTCGAGGCGAATACCGGCAGGAAACGCGAGGATGCAATCTCGGGGCTGACTGCACCGGCCCTGGCCAAGGCCGGTACGTTCAACGTTCGCCACTTCGGCGCAGTCGCCGACGGGACCACCAACGATGCACCCGCTATCACCAAGGCCATCGATGCATGTAACGCTGCGGGCGGCGGTACCGTTTTCGTCCCGACAGGCATCTACGCTTCCGGCTCTATCCAGTTGAAAAGTAACGTCACCTTTGCCTTGGACAAGGGTGCAGTCTTGAAGGCCCTGCCGGGAGTGATGGACCCCTGGGAGCCGAACCCGAACGATAAAGGCCTGATGGACCCCGCCTATTACCATTGGGAGGCTTCGCTAATCTGGGGCAAGAATCTGGAAAACGTGAAGATATACGGGCCGGGAACCCTCGACGGCTCGGCGCTCACCCGAAGCAGCAAAGTGAAGAAGGGAACCGGCGACAAGGGGATTGCCCTTAAACTCTGCAAGAACGTTGAAATCCGGAACTTGAACATCAAGCAAGGCGGTCACTACGCTATCTTAGCCACGGGCTGCGAAAATATGCTCATCGACAACGTGACCATCAAAACCAGCCGGGATGGACTCAACCTGTCCCAGTGTAAAGACGTTTTGGTCGCCAACTGCCATATCGACGCCGTTCGTTATGAAGACGGCTACCCGGCGGGTGGCAACGATGCGATAAAGTTCGGCAGCGATCTCTCACTCGGCAAAGCGCGGCCCAGCGAAAACATAACCGTGCGGAACTGTTTTCTCGCAAGCGGGTGCAACACGCTGCAGTTCGGTTCGGAAACCATCGGGTCGTTCAAGAACATCCGTTTCGAGAACATCCGGATCCTGCGTGCCGGCAAAGCCGGTATAAGCATCACCTCAAACGACGGTAGCGTCCTCGACGGCATTGACTACAAAGACATAAGGATGGAGGTACCCTGATAGGTGACTTTGACAGCGGCAGATGGGATGAGAGCTACCAAGAGCGTTTCTGGTTGAAAGACGTCTTCGGTGCTCGGCCGTATGACGAGCCACTGCCCAGGCGCGCGAGTCGAATCGAATTTAATCCCAAAGGCCAGCCACTGATTATGGTCGGTATTCACCCCGATACGCCCGAGTCAGATTATTGTGAGCTAAAACCTATCGATGAACACACCAAAGGCATTGGCCGATTTTACCATAGAGGTCACCACGGGGGCCCTGCCATCACACTGCACCCATACGGCAAGGGCACAGCAATTCTGGTCGGCTTACGGATGGGCCGGGAACAATGGCGACGAGGCCATAGTCTTGGTTTGGAGGATATGCTCGGTGCCTTGATTCGCTCGGACCATGCCCCACTGGTGCAGACGAACAAGCGTGATGTGGAGGTCGGTGTGTGGAATGGTGGGCAGGCAAAGTACCCGGGGCCCTGGGTCTGAATGGTCTGTCACGGAAGAAAACTATGAGAAACTCACAGAAAAAAATCCCGATAAAACTTATTCAAAAGGAATTCTTCTCATCTACCAAACAAGTCATCTTTTTGCTCCTGTATCTTTCGGCTCTGGTATGCGCTGAACCACTAACGCTGCCACTGGACCAACGTCCAAATTGGTTGCGGCGTGACGGGATTGTGATGGCCGGAAGTTGGGAACCGCTGCTCTTCCGCGTTCGGCGTGATGGTCACGATGGCTACACACCCACAGCCGGTCAAAGGGCTGCCTATCTGCGCGAACATGGTCCCGAGATGATCGCCCAATTGAAGAACCTTGGGGTCAATTTTGTCATGATGCACTGCTATAAAGGCGCAGGCCTGGCAGCAGAGCGTGAGAGCATGGCAGAGGCGGTCAAGTTCGCTAAACGTTGCCACGATGCCGGCCTGCGCGTGGGCGTTTATAACTACAGTGGCGCTTTTCTTTGGGAACCGCTATTCAAAGAGGTTCCGCGGGCCAGGGACTGGGGCCTACTCGATGAGAATGGCAACCCGCGAACGTACGGTATCGCAACGTACCGCTACTACTGGAACCGAAATCACCCCGATGCTCAGGCTTTTTACCGCAGGGTCGTCCGTTTTGCCGTCAACGACATTGGGGCGGACCTACTTCACTTCGATAACTACATTGCCGGTCCCGGCCGCGACGTCAACTCTGTTCAACGGTTCCGTCAATATCTCCGCGATACATTCACATCCGAACAGCTCAATAAAATGGGTATTGATAACCTGGATAGCCTGCAGCCACCAATGACCGGGCAGTCGGACAATCTGCTACGCCGAGCGTGGCTTGATTTTTCCTGCCAGTCATTGGCCGATTCCTATCATGATATGAGCCGTTATGCGCGTACGCTTCGTAGGGACATTCTCATTGAGTGCAACCCTGGCGGTCCTGGGAAATATATTAAACCGCCCACGGACCACGGCCGGCTGCTCCAGGGCGGAGAAGCGTTCTGGGACGAGGGTAGAGCTCCCGGCTATCATAACGGGCGACTCTACACCCGCATCCGCACTTACAAGGTCGCCCGGCGTATGAACAACATCACATTTACTTACACCACTACACCCCTTGAGATGGCTGAGTCCATGGCGTTCAATCGCGATTGTCTCGGATGTATCTGCTGGTTCGAATATGGCAAGATTGTCGCCAGACCCGGCTCGAAAGATGTTGTTTCTCTCGCCCTTGCCCCGTTCATTCACTTCTTTCGCGCGCGTCGCGACCTGTTGCGGGAGGCCAAAGTTGTTGCCGATGTGGCGGTTCTGCGCAGCTTCCCATCGCAGGTGTTCGCTAATTTGAAGTGCGCCAGTCTCACTCATCGAGTCGAACAGGCTCTCATCGACAGCCACACTTGCTTCCAGATTATTTACAATCAGCACCTCGCTGATCTGAAGCGCTATCGTGCGCTCGTTCTTGCCGGCTGTGTTGCCCTTTCTGACCAGCACGTCAAGGAGATTGAACGGTACGTCGCATCCGGCGGCCGGGTGTGTATGATTGGACCGGTTGCCACCCATGACAAGTGGATGCTTCCCCGGAAGAAGCCCGCGCTTGACCACTTGCCGACTTCTCAGGTAATCCGCATTGCCCAGGATGGCGATGTCCTCAGCGCAATCCGCCGGGCCTGTGCAGATGAACTTACCTTAGCCATCCAGGCGGGACGCGGGCTTTATTCGGAACTGACCGAACAACCCGGCAGACGCCTATTGCATCTGGTTAACTACCGGGCGGATAGTTCTGCTAAAAACATTGTAATCCGTCTGTGTTTGCCTGCCGGATGTCACGTCAAGACGGTGATGCTCGCAAGCCCAGAGCGCAAGCACGACCTTCAGCTGCCTTTCAACGAGCAAGGCGGCGGCGTCACGTTCACCGTGCCTGAGGTCAGCGTATACGAAATCGCCGTGATAACGATGAAGTAATACGCTCACTTGCTAAGTAGAAACTCGTGGAATGGGATTATCGTCGGCAGTGCGACCCGTCACGAGCGGCACGGTCTGTGTTCCGCCATCGGCATAATGAATGACGTACTCTGCCACGGCACCCCACTCACCTGTCCCTGGGTCATTCGGCGACCAGCCATGGATGTCGCCCAAGAAAAACAGGCGTTTGCCTTGTTGTTTGAGAAGAATTGAGAATGAAAAAGTTTCTAAATTCAAAATTCCAAATTCATTACTCACCACTCACCAATTAACTAATCACCAGTTCCAACGCGTACGTGCAGGTGAGTGATGGCCTCGTGACCATGTTCGTTGCTGCGTTTGACTGTAGCTATGTAATGGCCGGGTTTCTTATAGCGATGTTTGGTGCTGGCGTAGCCCTGCGGGTTATGTACCTGAATATTCCCGTCTGATTGTACCGTTACTTTCGGACTGCCATCACCGAAGTCCCAGACCTCATTAGCATGTGTAGTGCGGAAAGCACGGACCTTGAATGTGATTTTGTCGCCGGGCTCGATATCGAATGTTGGGTAATAAGCCGCGTGGATGGTCGGCGGCAATTGGTCAGGATGATTCTTGTCAATTATCTGGACGACGGCAAAGTCGTAGTCAATGTTACCGGATGCATCAGTGATTTTTAGGATTTCGCTATATTCGCCGGGTTTGTCATAGGTACGTCGAACTTTCGGGCCGGTAGCAAAAGTCCCATCGCAGAACGTCCATTCAAACTCTTTAATGGCACCAGTTTGGCTCCAGGAACGGGTTGCTTCAAGTTCAACCGGCTCACCAACCCACGCGACTTGATGAGGCCGAGCCACAGCGATAATCTTCGGCTGATACTGGCGTTGGTATGTTTCCCAAATGAAGGCATAACCATTTTGGATACCCCACATGCCGGAGGGTTGCTTGCAGCTGATGTCGAAGTGCAGGTGGGACCATCCACCACTACCACCTTCTTTTCCCAGGATACCAATCTTCTGACCAATCCTGACATGCTGTCCCGGTTTTACGGAACTATCAATTTCATATAGGTGACTGTACCGGTAGAACCAACCCCGATCATCCAGAATATAAATCACATCGTAACGAGGCTTAACAGGAGAATCTTCGTATCCGGGCAGCTTTTCCAAACCCGCTGATACTACCAACCCATTGGTAGCAGCTACAACATCTACCATACCTTCGGCACCACCGAAGTCCAGTCCATAATGGTAGTAGATGTTCTTGTTGCTCGGGACTTCCCCACCATCTACGAAGACCGGCACATTAGCCATTTGAGTGTCGGAGGCGAACCATCGCTGTTTGACCGGATAGACAAATGTGTCTGGTTTTATCCATGGTGAGCCAACGGGCCAGAGTCTAAGCCTGGCATCTTTGGTCAGTCCCCAGGCGTTCTGTTTGCTGCTTCTTTGTAGATAGCCCTTGGTAACCGGACAGTCAATTTGTACTCCAGCAACTGTAATGGGTAAGTGATACGTCGACGAGACAAGCGAGATGGTTTCGTCGTTGACTTCAACCGTTACGATGGCCCGGCGAACTGCTTCGCGAACGTTATCCCGCATTTCCCTGAGTTCGAGCAGCTTAACGATTGCCTGTGAGCCGTCGTGAAGTTCCACGATTTGAGATTCTCCAACATCTAAGTCCACCGCCCTCACCAATGGTAGCCGGATTGCCACGGGAGACTTGCCCAAAACCAAAGATTCTGATGAAGCTCCTCTTAGCAGGCTGATTATCATGAACAAGCAAAACATAGATGGGTGTTGAAGCTTTAGCAGCATGGGACAACCTCACTTTCTGAAGTTTATGGTCAATAAAGCATACACTACTTGGTCTCGACATACGGAGCAAAGCTACGATTGAAAAACAAAGATTTCCTTGGATGTTTTCATATTAGCTTCGTGATGCTACAGATGCCAGGGGCTTCGCATCGCACGCGAGAGCATCCGGTTTGCCTGCTCATTGTTGATAAATCGTTCGTTCTGAGGGTCCCAGCGCAGCTTGCTCCTAAGTATCATGGCAATATTGCCCAAATGGCACACGCTGGCAGAACGATGGCCAACTTCGACAGGCGCTATCGGAACGCGGCGTGTCCTGACGCAGTTGAGAAAATCTCGCTTGTGGTCGTTGCTCTTATAGAGGTGGATTTCGTTCGGGCCAATCACTGAGTCTTTCAGCGATTCTGGATACGTGCGCAATGTGCTCCAACCTGCTTCCAGCCATCCTTCCGTGCCCTCAAAACGCGCCGCCACACCGTTCAGACCTTCTGGATTGCAAATCAGCTCTACTCCATTAGCATACCGAGCCCTAAAGTGAATTTTGGAGACTGTATCGAAAAGACCCGTTTGGGGAAACTCGCTACCGAGGTCTTCTATCTCCAACGGGCCGGTCAGCTCAGTACCGAGGCCCCACTGGACTATGTCAAACTTATGTGCTCCGGTGTTGGTTGTTTCGCCGCCCGAATAGTCGATAATAAAGCGGAAGGTGTAAAGACAACAGTGCTTGTGGTAAGGCGCCCAAGGGGCAGGACCTAACCACATATCATAATCAAACCACTCGGGCACCGGCATCGGCTCCCAGATATCGACGGGGAAACGACGGCTATGAGGGCCTAAGCTGGTTACGACCCTTTTGACTTCGCCGATGCGTCCGTTTCGAACGAGTTCACAGGCAAAACGCATAATCTCCTTAGATCGGTGCTGGCTGCCTGTTTGGAAAACGACACCGTAGCGACGGACGGCCTCGACCATAGCACGACCCTCAGCGATTGTTAGGCTCAAGGGCTTTTCACAATAAATATCCTTGCCAGCCTTTGCTGCCATAATCGTAGGTATGGCATGCCAGTGGTCGGGAGTGGTAATACAGACGGCATCAATGTCTTCTCGGGCCAGCAGCTCACGAAAATCGAGATAGGCGGTACATCCTTTGAATGCGCCTGATTCTTTTTGGCCTGCGTAGTGCTCTTCTACAATATTCCTGGCGGCCTCGCGGCCGAACCATGGGCCTTTCCATCCCCTTTTGTACCAGTGCCCGTACTGGTCGCTGGTTTTTACTACGTCACAGACAGCTACAACCTGCACATCACTGTTCGCCATGAACCCCCTCATGTTATTCGTACCCATGCCACCTACACCGATGAAGCCCATAGTAATCCGGTTGCTCGGTGCAACATTAATAGCTTTGCATAGAACTGACGAACTAACAATGTAAGGAAAACCTATAGCCCCCACAGCAGCGCCAGTCGCCTTCCCGAAGAACTCACGGCGATTAATCTTCACGTCTTTCATGGTGAAAGGTCCCAACATTCTACACACAGTACACTTCCAGTCCGCGGTTTTGGGTACTGTAAGGCTTTATCCAATATCTTCTTACCACGCTCTCACAGTTAATGATTGACATATTGAAACTCCTTTAACGTTCCATCTTGTATTATACTTCCCCAACTTCTGCATGGAAAGGGTTTTTCAGAGCCAAAGTGATCTACTCACAGTTGGATGGCTTGGTCGAAGATAGTCAGCGAATACAGTACAGGCCTGAACCCATTGCCCTTTCCTTAGATGACCTGGCAATGGTCGTTTCATATCGGGGTGGTGGCGAAGGAAGGTGAGAGGCGGACTACATTCTGCTCATCTCTGTACATACCAGAATCGTTACAACCCTGACATGTATTTTTCGGTAAACTTGATGATCTCGTTCATCATCAAGACAGACTGATAAGGGAAAAGGCCGACAGCAGTTTCACCTGAGAGCATAACGAAGTCAGTGCCATCGATAATGGCATTGGCGACATCGGCAACCTCGGCACGCGTCGGTCTGCTGTGCTCGGTCATATGTTCCAGCATCTGGGTAGCCGTAATTACGAATTTTTTTGCGGCATTACATTTTTTTATTATATGCTTCTGGATTATGGGGACCTCATAGAGTGGGACGGCAACACCCATATCGCCCCGTGCTATCATTATTCCATCGGAAGCGTCAATTATCTTGTCTATGTTTTCAATAGCCCGTCTATTTTCTATTTTCGCTACAAGCAGGCAGTTAGGTAATCCTGGCTTTATAAGTTCGCCTGCTTTAATAACATCATTGGCGTCGCGTACGAACGAAAGAGCGATATAGTCAACTTTGTGTTTTATGCCGAACTCGATGTCTTTTTTGTCTTTTTCGGTTATCCCTCCATATTCAAGGTCAGCCTCAGAAATATTTACGCCTTTTCTTTCCTTAAGAATGCCTCCCTCCAAAACCTCTGCCTTTATGCTGCTGCCGGAAACGCTCTTAACACGGAGGATCAGCTTACCATCATCAATATAGATGAGTTGTTTTGGCTTTATCCGGCCCAGGTCCCCTTTGTAATCAAAGGGTATTGTTTTCGGGCCATAGGCATTGAGGTCGTTGGTCAGCCATACCACTGTTCGATTCTTTAAGAACTTTGTTTTGGTGCCTTTAAATCGTCTGATTCTGATTCGAAAGCCTTCGAGGTCTTGCATTATCCGAATGCGTCGTCTGTACTTTTTATTTATCCGGCGGACAAGCCTGATGGAATCAAGATGCTGTTTATGGCTGCCGTGCGAAAAATTCAGCCTGACTACATCCAGACCGGCTGCGAACATTTTCCGCAAGACAGTGTAATTGCTGGTGGCAGGGCCTAATGTAGCTATGATTTTCGTTCTGGGCACTGTATCGAGTTTCTCCATGCAAAAGAACTGGACTACATAAACAAACACTATAGAGTATTGTTTGTCAAGCAACCGCTCTAACTTTTTCTTCTTATTTCCCCTCCCCGCTCGGCTTGCGTGTGGTGATGATAGGAAATATACCTTCCGCTGCGAGGCTTGGGTGGGATGATGGTAAGGGGGAAAAGGTGACTCCTCAAAAGGAAATCAACACGCGAACCCCAATCTTTATTCTTATGTGCCTACTATCAGTCACTCCCTGTGAGGCAAAAGTGATGGCTTGCGCTTCAAATATCGTACTGTCAGTGGTATAATGCCGCTATCAATGCAACAAAGTTTAGCATATATTTAATTAAAGAGAGGTGAATCATGTCAGAAAATCTAAATCGTCGTGGTTTTCTAAAGAAATCTATTATTGCTTCTTCAGGTGCCGCATTAGGTTTAAGTCTTGAAGAGAAGACTCTATTAGCACAACAGGAGAAAGATAAAACAAGGCCGGATGTGGAGTTGCCGCAAGGCAAGATTAAAGACCTGCCAGCGGGTAAGATTGGTAATGTCAAGATCAGTAGGTTAATATGCGGTGGAAATCAGTTCAGCGGCTGGTCGCACAGCAGAGATTTGACCTATCTACGTGAATTATTCAGAGCTTACAATACCAATGAAAAAATTATTGAAACTCTTGAATTGTGTGAAGAAAAGGGCATAAACACTATCATATCCAGCTCTTCCGAAAATCTCATCAAATACTGGAAAGAAAGAGGCGGCCACATCCAATGGATTGCACAAGTCCACCCTAAATCAAATGACCTGACAAGTGACATAAAAAGAGCCATTGGTAACGGAGCTGTTGGCGCTTATATACAGGGTGGCATTGGAGACAAATGGGTCAAAAATGGTCGGCTTGACCTTCTCGGAAAGGCACTTGAGATTATTAAGGAAAACGGAGTAATCGCCGGGATTGGAGGTCATTCGGTGGAAGTGCCTATAGCGTGCGAAAGAGCAGGTATAGAACCTGATTTTTATATGAAGACTTTGCACAGTGGGAATTATTGGTCCGCCACCCCAAAACAAGACAGGATAGAGTTCAATGTCGATAGTGGCAGTCCCTATGATCATGACAACATTTGGTCTATTACCCCTGAAAAAACTATTGAATTTATGAAAAAGGTGAACAAGCCATGGATCGCTTTTAAGGTTTTAGCTGCCGGAGCGATCCATCCGCGAGAAGGTTTTAAGTATGCCTTTGAAAATGGTGCCGATTTTATTTGTGTGGGAATGTTTGATTTTCAGATTAGGGAAAATGCGATTATTGCAAAAGATATACTATCAGGAAAAATGGATAGAGAGCGTCCCTGGAGGACATGAGAGAAACTTATAGTCTGAAGATTGTAATAGAACAGGCTAAAAACTTAACCGGATAAAACAGGAGCATCTTGGATGTCCAGAATACCTTGTTTCGCGATGATTCACGAACCCACTACCCTCTCCCTGCTTGGCTTGGGTGCGGTGATGGTGAGGAGAAAGGCTGATTCTTCTCTAATCGGACCGTACGTAAGAAACTTGGAGCCGCTTGACAAATTTGAGCCTCAGGACAAAATTTACGCAGATAGGTGTCTGCGCGGTACGTATGCGGGCAGAAATTGAAAATTTCGGCCAAGTCAATTTCCCAGAAGAGCGATCCTCTGTAGGGGATATTTTTCTTCGTATGGTTAATCGAAAAGGTCGCAAGGTGTTGCAAATTAGGTGGGCCAGAGAGTGCGACGTTCACGAGCTGGTTATCTTGGAGGGAGAATGTTTTGATGTTTATTATTACAGAGAGCATAGATTCGACGAGATAAAGTTTAACGATTATCTTCAAAAGAAGGTATCTATCTTGCTGGTAGCAGTTCTGAACTCGTGCGTAATTGGCTATGCGGCCGGGTCAGTCCACACCTCACGAGTTCAATTAGTGGCTTTTCTCGACGGTATTGCTGTCTCACCAAGAACACGAGAAAAAGGGGTGGGTAGCCAGCTTCTGCGGTGCTTTATTGAAGAGGCAAAACAGCAAGCTTGTAAAAAGGTCATGCTCGAGGTAGCAATGGCCAATGAGGAGGGGATTCTTTTCTTTTCAAGGCGTGGATTTCGAAAAATTCGCAATCTCTCAGAATTTTATGGTAAAGGCCTGGATGGCGTGCTGATGGAACTCGATATTTGAGTAACCAGGAATTGAAACTTACCTTCTCGTTGTGAGGCTTGCGTGTGGTGATGATAGGAAATATACCTTCCGCTGCGAGGCCTGGGTTGGGTGATGGCGGGAAACATATCGACCGATAGCGCGAATACCTGTTTTATTTGTCCAGCACTAATTTTCCATGAATAGGCACATTCACTGAAAATTAGTGCTGGACAAATACAAGCTTATCCTTTATAAAATTTTGTCACAATTAAAAGTAAGTTGCCACAGGTTTTGAAATCGTCGACCTTCGATACTTCTTGTTTTTGATACGCGGTCAATCGTGGCCACCGCGGACGGAGGCAAAAATGGCCCTTAGGTTCCTGAATAATTTGCTCTTGCAAACAACCCTGCTGATAGCTGTCCTTGGCTGTACCGAGCGGACTATTGAGAGGGACCCCATTTTGCAAACAGACCGCAAAATGGGAACCCAGACTTTTGATTCCGGGCGAGCTGTTTCCGGGATCGGGTCCAATGAGTTTGAAGGGAAGGGCTCTGACAAGCCCCTGCTTAGCACAGGGGGAATCGTTTTTTCCAGTAACCGTTCCGGCACCTGGCGTATCTGGAGCATAAATGCAGATGGGTCGGCAATGCGCCAACTGACTGCGGGCAAACCTGATGACCACGACGTGGACCCGGCTTTTAGTCCCAATGGAAAAACTATTCTGTTTACTTCTGACCGTGGCGGAAAAATCGCGATATGGAAAATGTCCACCGATGGAGCTTCAAGCCCCGAAAGGGTCTGCGATGGAGACCAGGCGGAATGGTCACCCGATGGCGCGAGGATTGTCTTCCGGCGTAACGAAAAGATTTACACCCGCAACCTAACTAACGAAAAGGAAAAGAGGATCAGCCCGATAGACTGGCCGCACTGTTCAGGGCCCGCGTGGAGTCCTGACGGCAAAACCATAGCCTTCGCCTGCAGATGGGATGCGGACAATGCAATTTTCATCGTTAAAGCAGCAGGTGGCAAGCCCGCGAAAGTGTATGACAAACAAGGAGCCTGCGAGCCCCACTGGTCCCCGGATGGACAGCTCCTCGCGTACGAAACAGAAACACACATCTGTACAATCAGGCCGGATGGGAAGAAAAATCGTCTGATTACCTACTTTGGAGGGGTGCAGCGTTATCCTCGGTGGAGCCCTGATGGCAGATATCTGGTCTATTGTCAGGGCGTGACGGAACGCGGTCCCTGGGAACTCTATATCATTCCTTCGAAAGGTGGAACACCGGTCAAGCTCACGGAAGGTGGTTCTGACATGAATCCTGACTGGAGGGACCCCGCTTTGCGGGAACCCAAATAGAATCCTTATTGTGAGATAACGTTTGAAAGAAAGTAGTCTATGAGACTTTACCAATCCATAGTGTTTGTCCTGGCCATATTGGGCGTTTGTGTTGGGGCTGCGTCAGCATCCGAGGGGCAGCAGCATCCCAAAAGTATCCTTAATCAAAGCCCATACACCTACTTATTAGATACCGGCACCCAATCTCCTATTGCCTTGTCAGAGAGGGAGCTGGCCCGGAAGACCGGCTGGACGAAAGTTGCAGAGGATAATCTCAGGCATAAATTCACGGGGGATACCGTTTTTCTAAATGACAATATCACGGTTGTTTTGCGCCACAGCGGCTCTGGTGCCGAGGTTTACTCAAAGACGGCAGATGGTTTGAAGCAACGTGCACAAATTTTTGCATGCGCTGGCGGAGCCCCCCTGCTTTCTTACCCGCCGCCCCCCCACGTCTTCTTGCCGAAGACAAGAGTGGGGGGAGACGCGGGGGCAGGGGAAAGCAAAAAGGGGGGGACAACCCGCCTCTCTTCGGTCAGAATAATTGAAAACAACCCGGCCGCAGTAATGTTGGAGGCGGTTTTCCAAACACAACAGGGCAGGGATGTCTCAGCTACTTATCGGCTGACTACGGGCCAGATATATCTGGAGATTTCTCCGGGTAAAGGTATGAACAGCTTGTTCATCCGGACCAATACCCGGCACGTGGTTGTTCCGGATTTTTTCGGGGATGACGTAGTTTTCAGTCCCGAAAGCTTCGAGGGCCCCCGTATTAGCCTACCTGCCGAAAATTTCCTGCTGCATATGCTTGAAGGCAACGATGCCATCGTTATGTGCGTATGGGAGTCCGACAAGCTGAACGCGGAGGCCATTTCCGAGGCCAAACATCCTTGTTTGGCCAAACGTCGGGAACCTCCGCATCCTGCTCCGGTTTCTTCGGAGCGAGGCCAGAGACGTGTTATCAACGGTTGTAATATCCAGTGTATTGAAGATAAGCGTATCTGGGTTGCGTTTATGGAAGGTTCCGATATCTGGTACGAACGGTTAATTTCAGACGAAGATAAAGGCAGGGACATCGTTCTTGATTGGGAACCACCGTTTCCTGCCAAGTGGCGGGCCGCTTTTATCAAGAGGGACGAATTGGCAGAATCGTGGAATTTCCGAGACGAGCAGGAGCCGGATTTTGTTTCTCCCGCCACCGGTGAATTGGTCTGTTCCTGCTGGTTTGACGGTGGCCGTCCCTATGTAAGGGTGCCTAAGTTGTGGACGATGGTAGGGGCAGGCCCGTGTGCCTGCCCGGGGCAACCACATAGGGTTGCCCCTACGAAGGAGGGAGGGCATGCGTGGCCGGTTATCGTCTATCCTATCGACCGCAGCCGGGCTACACCTCTTAGGTTTTTCTGTCCGGTCGATATTGTGAGAAATACCTTGGGAGTAGGCCCCTGTCAGTACATCCTGCAAAAGGAGGGGTTTGGCTCGGAATCACACTCCACGCCGGATGAGGTAACGCGCTGGGTCGAAAACCTGTTCAAAAAAAAGAAGGAAAAGCACGCCTCTGTCCAAATCGAGGAACACTTCAAACAAATGGTAGAGCACATGAGGCAAACTCAGACGCGGATAAAGCAATATGGCGATTTTGCCCGGCAGCTACGCAAGCTAAGCGAGAAGGAAAAATCGAACAAAGCTGTCGCAGATGCTTTAGGGAGGCTTCTGGGCATAGTTGACGAGATGGAGCAAAGCATCGTGATAAGGTCAAATTCCGCGAAGCCTTCTGAGTCTTCCGCTCGGTTGGCAGAAAAGATTATCGCTCTCATTGGAAAAGACGGTGCTCTGGCACGTTGTCAGAAGCTGGGCTCGCAAATCCGCGTTATTGCCGCCGCTCAGGACAGGGCGCTGTCTAAGTGCCGTATGGCAGTAAGACGGATAAAACAACAATGCATGACGGTCGCAGACAAAGAACCACAGGCTGCTGATTTTGCCGGAAAGGTCCAGGACCTGGCCGAACAAATGTTGCACAGAAAGTGACGGGGCTATGCAGGTGATCAGGTTAACCCAGCCCCTTTTGCAAGGGGCGGGGTTAACAGGTCATCAGATTATCAGGCGGCCTGATTGCTTGATTTGCTGATGTCCTGCTTCTTATGAGGGATGAAATGAAAATTCAAAGACGCATTATATTGAGAGTTTATTTAGCAATATTGATTCTCATTCCGGGTGCTTCAAAGGTAGTCTATACGCAAGAGATAGGCACTGGACCTGAGGGGCCGTTTACCTATTTATTTGACACGGGTACTTTGTCGTCTGTTCCGCTACCAGGCGAAGCTCTCTCGAAAAGGACCAGCTGGACCAAATTGCCGGAGGACAAAGTTGCTCACGAATTTAAGGGCGACGTTGTTTTCATGAACGACAAGCTGGTCGTTGCTCTGCGCCGGAATAGCTGCGGTGCCGAAATATATTCGAGAAGGGGCGACGCTCTCAGAATGCGGGGCCTACTTACACCCGCGGCCGAAGACCAGGCCATCAGGCTTTCGTCCGTAAAGATAGTGCAGAACAACTTGAACGGCGTGGCAGTCGATGCCACCTTTAAGAGGTTCCCGCAAGGCGGGGTCCCAACAGATGGGCAAACTTTAATCTTGCGTTACGAGCTGCAAATGGGCCAGACGTTTATTAAGACCGAATCCCGCCGGGGCGTAACGCGGCTCCGCGTCGAAGCACCATGCCGGTTTATGGTGCTGCCGGACTTCTTCGCCGATGATATAGTTATTGATGCTGAGCACATCCCCGTCTCTAAAGCCGAATTGCCGAGCGAGAATTTCATAATGCACATGCTGGACGATGGGCAGGCAATCCTTATATGCGTATGGGACAAGCGCGGTGAAGATGCGCGAATTACATTGTCCGGCCAGGGCAGCAAAAGAGTCATCACCGGCTCAGAAATATACTATGGCAGGGACCCCGCTTTGCGGAAACCCAACCAGGGCAAGGTCTGGGTAGCCATCCTGGAAGATAAGGAAACCTGGCACATGCACGAGGTCACCAAAAACGATGCCGACAAAATTATTCGACTCAACTGGGAAAGGCCGTACCCCGCGCAGTGGCGAGTCGATTGGAGACTCGACAATAACCTTACAGACAGTTGGGAAATGATTTCACAGAAGCCGGATGGAGAATATGTTAAGCACGGCTGGTTTGGACAGCCGGAGTCATTTGGAGTTGCCGATTGGATGAAGCCCAATCGGCAAAGGTGGACCACCGTGTTAGGCAGGTTCCAGTACCCCTGTTGGATGGACAGCAGCGGCCAAGGTTTCCTGCAACCACTAAAGAAGAAGCTGCGCTTCCAGGGACCAGCTATCATTTATCCCATAAATCGGTTGAAAGAGACTCCTATTGATAAATTTACGGTGGTCGATATTGTGCGCGAGACACTGGGCGTGGGTCCCTGTGAGTATATCCTGGATGTGGAAGGACAGCGAAAAAAATCTGCTGGCATCGCCACCTGTGCCGCCAGAGACATACTGGATGCTATCTACGAGAAGAAACTGCAAAAGCAGAAAAGAGCTGAAGCGGAAAAGGCCTTGGTTGATGTGCTGGCGTTCGTACAGCACATTCGGGTAAGAATCGATGATTACGTCGCATTCGGGCGGCAGATGCAGAAATACCTGGCCGAACAGAAAAAGGCCCATCCGAAACTGGCGAATTCCTTAACCGAGATGGAGACGATTACGCGCAAGATTGACGAATACCTGGCAAACAGAAAGGCAAAGATCAAAACACCAGAATACGCAACTAACCTGGGCGAGGAGTTTCGAACAAAACTCATTGATTACGAAGGTGACGACGCCCTGGAAAAATGCAAGAAGATCACCGCTGCTCTGGTACAGATCGGTGGTAATCAGGATGAGCTTGTGGGAGAATGCCGTATGGCCGTAAAAATATTGCGACAGCGGGCTGGGCTGCTCATGGCCACTGATTCTCGAATGGCAAATATCGCCAGGGAAGTCCGGCGCCGTACCCGGGAAATGCTGCGAAACCCTGTCAGCTACGAAGCACCGAGGCATTGATGGCTTTTACCACCGAGCCCGCAGAGATTTTTGAATTATTTTTTTCTCCGCGCTCTTTGCGGTCTCTGCGTTGAATTTTTTCCTTTATCATCTTGGAGAATAGGAATGTTGAAAAATGAGTCGCTCCGTCGCACACTGCTCAGTTTGACCCTATTGGCAGTGCTAATTGAAGGCTGTGGTAACGATGATGAACCTGCCTCGCATATCCCCAAACAGATCACGACGAAGACGGGTATAGAGATGGTGCTTATACCCGGCGGGGAATTTACTATGGGGGACAACGGGGGTGAGGATGACGAAAAGCCGGCTCATAAGGTGAAAATAAGCGCTTTTTACATGGATAAGTATGAGGTGACTCAAAAGGCCTATGAAAGGATGATGGGTAGGAATCCGGCCAAATTCAAAGGCCCCGATAAACCTGTAGAGCGAGTCAGTTGGTTTGGTGCCATCCAGTACTGTAATATGCGCTCTCTCAGAGAAGATTTAACCCCGTGCTACGATCTGGAAACTTTAGAATGCAATTACGAGGCTGATGGCTACCGTCTGCCGACCGAAGCTGAATGGGAATATGCCTGCCGAGCGGGAACAGGTACGAGATACTGCTTCGGCAATGCACCAGGCAAGTTGGGCCGATATGCCTGGTTCAAGGAAAACGCCGGCAAAACCTCTCATCCTGTTGGTCAAAAGAAGCCCAATCCCTGGAGTCTTTACGATATGCACGGAAACGTCTGGGAATGGTGCAACGACTACTACAGCGAAAACTATTACCTGCCCCCGCGTCTCCCCCCACTCTTGTCTTCGACAAGAAGACGTGGTGGGGCGGCGGGTCAGAAAAGTGTTAGAGAAAATCCACACGGGCCCTCTACAGGGGAGGAGCGCGTGCTGCGCGGTGGCAGTTGGGCCAGTGGCGCTGAGAGCTTGCGCTGTTGGCGCCGATATAGTGAAACTCCCGGATTCGCCGACGTGTGCTTTGGATATGAGGCATATGGATTTCGGTGTGTCCGTTCTCCGTCCCCCCTGCTTCGTTTTCGCGAAGCAAACCGGGGGGCTTTGCGGGAACCCAAAATTGCCCCATTCTTCAAACCACCTTTGGAGTTCGTAAATGATTTTGGCAACTATAGGTCTCCATTGAAGTTCTATGATGGGACCACTGTGAAAACACCGGCTGACTGGCAAAAGCGCAGAAAAGAGATACTTAAAACTTGGCATAATATCATGGGGCCCTGGCCGCCATTGATTGAGAAGCCGAGGATTGAGTACTTGGTCCCGCCCCTGCCGCAGGGGTCGGGACTGGCGGAAGAGCGCCGCGGGAACTTCACCCAGCCCCTCCAAGGGGCGGGGTTCACCCAGCATCGGGTTTCCATAGAGATTGCACCGAATCAACAGACAGTAAACGGCTATCTACTTGTACCCGATGGCAAAGGACCACTTCCGGCAGTGCTGGTGGTCTACTATGATGCCGAAACAGGGGCTGGGCTGGGCAAGGAATTTCGGGATTTCGGCTTGCAATTGACCAAACGTGGGTTCATTACTCTGTCGATAGGCACGCCGGAATTCTGCAGCTTACGACCTCCATATAAGCCCCTGTATCAATCCGGTGAAGGCCAAACTCCTCTCCAGCCCCTTTCGGCACTGGCTTATGTTGCAGCCAACTGCTACAACGCACTTGCCGGTCTATCTGAGGTCGATCCTAAATGTATTGGTATCGTCGGCCATTCGTATGGCGGAAAATGGGCGATGTTCGCCTCGTGTCTCTATGAAAAGTTCGCCTGTGCTGTTTGGTCAGACCCAGGGATTGTTTTCGATGAGACCCGGGCCAATGTGAATTACTGGGAGCCATGGTATCTGGGATATGAATCTAATAAGCAACGTCAGCGTGGCATCCCCAGCAAGGCTAATCCTCGAACGGGAACTTACAAGAAGCTGTTTCTGGAAGGACATGACCTGCACGAATTGCATGCCTTGATGGCACCCAGGCCGTTCTTGGTCTCCGGCGGCTCAGAAGACCCTCCAGAGCAATGGAAAGCTCTTAATCACACTATTGCCGTTAATAAGCTCTTGGGATATACGAACAGGGTTGCCATGACTAACCGCAAAGGTCATTCACCAACCCGCGAATCAAATGAGCAAATTTACCTTTTCTTCGAACACTTTCTGAAGTCCGCGCAATTCCGATTCTCGATTCCCGATTCTCGATGCTCGTCGGGTATCGAGCATCTGGCATCGAGTATCGAGCGAGTGCCTACCATGGAAATTCTTTCAGCCTCGTCCCTTTTGCCACAAAATAGATAGGGCGTTCTGACAGCGACACACTGTCGACTTTCAACTCATTGCCCTGCATGTCCATCGCCCACCAGGGTTTTCCACTTAGAGATATTGTCGTTGGCTCTGCACTTTCTTTCACCCAGGCGATGATTACTGTGCGCCCATCAGTTTCAAATCCATAGGCTCTTATCATTTCAGGGGCTTTGAGGGGGCCAAGGGACCTTACCGGAGGTAAAAGCAAATTTGCCATCGCCGACTGGGCAACTAACATCTTTCGTGGTGTCCCTGCCCACTCGAAGAAAATGCCTGAAAGACTCTCGTTGTTAAGACTTCCGGGCGTGCCGGAGTGGTAAATAATTTTCTCCACTCCATAAGCCAACAATAGCGTGTTGAACTTGACCTGCCACTCGGCAGCTTCGATTTCGCTGTCAACCGGTCTAAGCCATGTGCTGCTATAAGGCTCAATAGGCTTGTCATCGTCCGCATAGTACGCACCTTCGGTGAACCAGATAGGTTTGTCCACTCCGGCAGAACGCATTCGCTCACGCAACCGATGCAAAGGTTGCTCGTATGCCTCAGGTGATGTCAGGCCCGGATAACTATGTAAATTAAGGGCATCGACCCAACGCAACCCACCGGCCTCGATGAATTCCTGTGTGTATGTGGTCGGACTGCCGGCAATACCTCCAATCACCAGTGCATTGGCATCGGCTGCTTTGACCGACTGATAGGCAACTTTAAGGAACTGCACATAATCTTTGGCTTGATAGCCCTCTGCCCGAGGCAGCGCATAGTTAGTGTAGATAGGTTCGTTCAGAATCTCCCATACGTTGAGACGGTTTTGGAAGTGCCCAACGGTTCTCCGAACATAGGCGGCTAAGTCATTCAAGTCTCTTGGCATATAAGCTACGCGCTGTCTATTCTCCGGGTAGTGTCTGGTTGGTTGCACTTGTGGTCCCGCGCTTGACGACCAGTTGGTCGAAGGAAAAGGCAGCAGGCCAAGCACGTTGAGTCCGTGTTCCAAAACGCGGTTGATTTGGTGGTCACATTCCGCAAACGCGAACTTTCCTTTCTCGGGCTCCACATCGTGCCATTTCAGCGACCAATCACGGAACCAGCGGAGACCGATTTGTTTGCTCAAATCTAACAAGTGCGACCAAGGGTAGGCATGGTTCATTCCAAACAGACTGTCTGACCTGGCGTAGGGCTCGATGATGGCGAAGCGCATCGGCTGGGTAAGTACCACTTCTGCTCCCTTGCCGCGCAGGTGCAGGCGGTAGAAGCCTTTCCGTCGTACGCCGGGGCGAATAGGTACTATTACCCTCTGGCCCGAGGGAATACGAACCCGAACAGTAGCCTCGTGGACGATATCATCATCAAAGTTCGTCGTATGCGCCTGCAGCGTGACAGATTGAGGAGCCTGCTCGGCGTTGAAAACTGTAGCAGTAATCTTCGGCTCATCAACGTAAGGAAAGAGGTTTCCCAGCCGATTAGTTTCCAATCCAACCTCCACTGCCGCCCGTGGGTGGTAGGGTGTTGCCTCAGAGCCTCTCTCTAACTGCACTGCATCAATCCACACTGTCCCCGCCTCTTGCTTCGAAGCTTCTAAATCCAGGCCCAACGCAACAAAAACCTGTCCGGCCTGCGGTTGAAAGGTGAAAGTGTGTCGCTGCCAGTTGGTTTTAAGCTCCACCTCTCGCCGCAAATCTCGCCGGAACGCCTGGTTTATTGAGAGCACCCCAACCAAGCCGTCACAATCAGCTTTCATGTGGGCTGATAGAGTGTAATGCACACCTGGCTCTACTGTAACCCAGCCCCGATTAGCTAACAACGGAGCTTTCACCGGCACACGGTAGAGCGGAAAGTAATCGAAATAGAAAACGGGGATGGTTTTCGGCGTCAGAGCGATTTTGAAACTCGACCTATGAAATTTCCCGGTGGTGGTGTCAACCGTGCCCACGGGCAGATTCAAATTGCCTCCCCAACCAGGTAAATCGGCGATGCTTCCCCAACCACTTGCCCCACACTCGAAACTGCTGTTGGGTAAAAGGTTCACAGCTTTAGTGGGCGGAACTGCTTCCATGAATCTTTTTGCTATTGGTTTGGATGGCTCCAATCGAACGTTATCCAGCCAGAAGCTTCCTGTTGAAGTATACCAGAACTGAAGGCGGATGTATTCTGAGATTGTCTCAGTAGCCTTAAAGACAAACTCAAACTCTTCCCAGTTGGTGGGTACCCTGAAGGATTCCCGCAGGCCGCAGTTGGTCCAGGATTTCGTGTTCGATATAGCTACATGCACTGCTCTGCCGGGGATACTTTGCTCCCTGGCAGCAAAAGAAATCTTGTACCACTTATCCTTCTCAAGCCGCAGGGTGTTGGTCTGACAAAGCATCACGTGGCTTGCGGGGGAAAAGCTGGTGAAATGGGTGCAGGTGAGCCTCTGGCTGAACTGTCCCGTGAATCCTTTATCCCGCATCCAGGTGACAGTTACGCCTTTGTCCCCAGCAAATTGCCAGTGTTCAGCCATCCCATTCCCATCCGCATCCTCCTCGAATCCTCCATTTCTTACCATATTCTCCCTTTGGGCGGTGCTAATCGATGAGGCCATAGTAATTATTAATGCAGTCACAAATAGATTTTTCATTTATATCTCCGTTCTGTAAAAAGCCTTATTCCTCTATACTGACGTTTCCCATTTTTACTTCACCCAGCCCCTCGGAGGGGCGGGGTTCACCCAGCAACTCTTTTGGGCTTGTTTGCTATTAAAATAACATATCTATCTGTTGAAATCCACGCCGGTTTTTCTGTCTTCGGAATAGATGCGGTCCCCCCTGCTTTCTTGCGAAAGCAAGAAGGGGGGGGCTTGACATAAACCAAATTTACAGAAAAGAATTTACACCACCAAAGCATGGCCTTAGATTGGAAACGTTAATCCGCCAAAAATCTTGCCAAAACGGAAGAAAATGTTGATGATGTGCACTTGTCAGTCTATAAATGGCAGAAGTATTTCGGCTGCTGCAGTATTGCCCGGCCGAGGCGATTTGCCGTAAATGGGCAAAGCGGTGCTGTCGACCGCGAAAGGAGGTCTTCAATGCGCAGGAATAATTTACCCGTTGAGTTGCTTTTTTTGATGGTTTCCGTCGTTATTTGTATTCAGGGTCGTGCACAGGCTTCGGAAGTAAAGGCGGAAAAAAGCTGGCAGGTCAGGCGCGAGTTAGCCGACGCTGCCACCCGGCGTCGGAGGGAGTTTATCTACCACGAGGAAAAGGTGCCGGATTATACTTTGCCGGAGCCGCTTGTTATGGCTGACGGGACGAAGGTTGCCGGTGCCGAGATGTGGCGTATGAGACGTAGGCCTGAGATTCTTGAGCTTTTCCGCAAATACGTTTACGGAAGGGCGCCGGTTGGCCGGCCTAAAGGAATGACTTTCAAGGTTTTTGACCTGGACCACAAGGCCCTGAACGGTCTGGCTGCTCGTAAGCAGGTAACGGTGAACCTTACCGGCAAAGAAGACGAGCCGAGTATGGACATCCTCATCTATCTGCCCAGCGCTACTAAGAAGCCCGTACCGACTTTCGTTATCTTGAATTTCGGCGGCAACCATACCATCCATCCCGACCCTGCCATCAAACTGTCAATGCGTTGGATGCGGGGTGGCCGCAAGGCAACGGAGGAGTCGCGTGGAAGGAGTTATTCGCGGTTTCCGGTGGAGAAGATTCTTGCCCGCGGCTACGGCCTGGCGACAATCTACTATGGGGACATTGACCCCGACTACCACGACGGTTTCAAAAACGGCGTACATCCGGTGTTTGATAAGCTCATCGACGGCAAACGTGCGCCGGATGCGTGGGGTTCCATCTGTGCATGGGCGTGGGGACTTAGCCGGGCTATGGACTACTTCGAGAGCGATGAAGACATAGACCAAAAGCAGGTTGCCGTGCTGGGGCACTCGCGCCTGGGCAAGACGGCGCTTTGGGCCGGAGCCCGTGATGAGCGGTTCGCATTAGTAATTTCCAACAACTCCGGCTGCGGAGGCGCGGCATTATCGCGGAGGCGCTTCGGCGAAACCGTCAAACGGATTAACACCAGTTTTCCTCATTGGTTCTGCGATAATTTCAAGAAGTACAACGGCAAAGAAGACCGGTTGCCTGTTGACCAGCATATGCTCATTGCATTGATGGCGCCTCGGCCGGTGTACGTTGCCAGTGCCGACGAGGACCTCTGGGCCGACCCGCGCGGTGAGTTTCTTTCCTGCAAAAACGCTGAGTTGGTTTACCATCTTCTGGGACTTAAAGGTCTGGAGGTCGAGAAGATGCCTGCTCTGAATAACCCCATCCAGAAGGGCAGTATCGGCTATCATATTCGCACCGGCGGACATGGCCTGACCGAATACGACTGGCAGCAGTATATGGACTTCGCAGACAGACACTTCAAAGGAGCGGCTCGACTGAGCTCGCCGAAGTCCGAACCGTCTTTGCGTGACAGAAAGGACATCGTTTTCTTTTGTGATTTCGAGTCGGACAACTGGTACGAGCAATTCGGTATGCGCAGCAGGCCCGAACGCATCGACGTAGTTTCATCCGATCCGGCGCGAAAGTTTGAGCCGCTGGCAGGCAGGGCGATCCGAATTAAGATTGACCGCGGCGACCATTACGGCACAAGCATCATGTACCGTTTCAAAAACCACATCGGCGCCGAACCCCAGGAGATTTACTTCCGCTACTATCTGAGGTTCGCCGATGACTGGAATCCGGCGGGAGGGGGCAAACTGCCCGGTATCTCCGGAACCTATGGCCGGGCTGGTTGGGGTGGCCGCCCGTCGGACGGACGTAACGGATGGTCGGCTCGTGGCATGTTCAAAAGGCAGCTCAACGGGAAAACGCCTGTTGGCTATTACTGTTACCATGCGGATATGAAGGGCCGATACGGTTCCAATTGGATATGGGACGCGGAAAAACGGGGCTATCTGGAAAACAATCGCTGGTACTGCATTGAACAGTACGTAAAGATGAATACGCCGGGCAAAAACGATGGTATCCTGCGAGCGTGGGTCGACGGGGCCCGCTCCTCCGAGGGGCGGGATGGGCAGCCGGCCTTTGAAAAGACAGACGTTCGTATGCGCGATGTTGATACACTCAGGATTGAGGCGGTCTGGCTGAATGTCTACTTAGGCGGGAGCGGGGTTGCCAAAAGCGACCACCACTTGTACATCGACGACGTGGTTATCGCCCATGACTACATCGGGCCAATTCAATGAGACATAACAATTGAAAGGGTCAGGTACATTTCTGAAACTGCTTTGTTACCTGTGGCAGAGCTATAAGTGGTGGTTTAGTTCTACAGAGTTGACATCGGAAATTTCGATTCATAAACGATGAACTATGAAGGGATGTAGCGATGAACAAGATGGCATTTAGTCTGGCAGCTATAATTCTTTTGTTTGGCGTACCCTTGAAAGCGGATGCGCAAGATACAGATGCAAAACGCCACAAACAAAACGCAGACTGCATCAAGCCATACAAGGACAATCCTCGGTACTGGCAGTATGAAGATGAGCCGGTTTTGCTCTTAGGGGGAAGTAAAACAGACCATATCTTCCTCCTGGAGGATCTTGAGGAGCACTTGGATGAAATCGTCAGTGTCGGCGGCAATTATGTTCGAAATACGATGAGCCAGAGAGAAGGGCTTGACCTGAAACCCCACAAAAGGCTTGCCAATGGAAAATTTGATCTGAGGCAGTGGAATCCTACCTACTGGAACAGGTTCTCAAATTGTCTGAAATGGTGTAGCCAGAGAAATATCATCATTCAGATAGAAGTTTGGGACCGTTTTGACTACTCGCAAGACAATTGGAAGCACAGTCCTTGGCGTCCTGATAACAACATAAATTATACATCCCAACAGTCCGGATTGGCCAACGACTATCCTGCCCCCGCCTGGAGAGACAGGCAACCTTTCTTCCATACGATTCCTGGGATGAGCCGCTACAGGAAACAATATGACGTTGTCCGGCGATACCAGGAGAAATTTGTCGCCAAAATGCTATCGTACAGTTTTAAATATGGCAACGTGCTCTATTGCATGAATAACGAAACTTCCACTTCGCCTCAATGGGGGCAATACTGGATGAAGTTCATAAAGGGCGATGCCACCGAGAAGGGTGTTGAAGTGTATGTGACGGATATGTTCGATGATGTCTGGAAACCGCAATCATCTGCTAAGCTAAGACAAGCGTTCGATAATCCTCAAGTCTATCCTTTTCTTGATATTTCTCAAGTCAACAGTAGAACTTTCAACGAAGCTCATTGGAACAATTTGATTTGGATTGTGAGCCAGGCAAGGAAGCATCCGCGCCCGCTCAATCACACCAAAATATATTCCGCTGGAAACACCAGTTGGGGCTCGGGAACTCCTAAGGATGGTGTCGAGCGGTTTTGGAGGAGCTTGGTCGCGGGCTCAGCTTCTTGCCGTTTTCACCGTCCCGGTAGTGGAATCGGTTTGAATGATACCGCAAAAGCCTGCATTCTTGCTGCGCGAAAGGTTGAGAAGCTTATTAGGTTCTGGAAGGTCGAGCCTCGCATGGACCTTCTCAGTAATCGTGAAGAGGATGAGGCTTACCTTGCGGCCAAGCCCAGTGAGCAATATGTGCTCTATTTCACAGATGGCGGCTCGGTCGGCCTAAATCTAAAAGGACGCCATGGCAAGTTCCAGCTTCGCTGGATAGATATCCGAACAGGCAATTGGGGAGATAGGACGGCCATCCCCGATGGCAAAGTAGTAACGATCAACGCTCCAGACAAAGGTCCTTGGGTAGCAGCAATTGTTAGGCAATAAATAAGGCTGTTCGTCATCGTACAAATTGCCTTACGAATCGATTTTGCAGCCAAGACAATAGAGGTTACACCGAAGAAGAATACAGACCAAACTGGTTTGCTCAAGGCATGAGTGAGCATGATGTGATGACACTCACGGGCCATGCTAAATTTGAGACAACCCACAAGTTCTATCTGGCTGTGGCGGATGATTTGGTAGACCGGGCAAGGCAAGCAAGTGCTAAAACCGCTGGCAAGAATCTGTTGCAAATCTGTTGCAGTACCAATTTTCGAGGGTTCAAAGAAAAAGGCCGACAAGCGTAAACGCTTGCCAGCCCTTAACTAAGCGAGGCCGAAGGGACTCGAACCCTCAACCTTCGGATCGACAGTCCGATGCTCTAACCAATTGAGCTACGGCCCCGTAATCACAATCAGACAACCCCGTGTCGTTGCCCGTCTTTATTACCCAACCTCTTTTCGGACAACTCCGGTGTCTTGCCCGGATGTTTGTTGCCCGGTGTCGTTCCGGAAACCATAATATACCAGCCCACCAACTTTTATGTCAACTGTTTTTGTACTAAACTCAACTCATACCCAAAAAACATCCAGGCAAATCCATTACGAGATACGAGAGACAAAATACGAGATGCGAATTTGCCCGCCACAAACTATGGCAGCCGTTGTACGCAACAACTATTTTCTCGAAGACCGTGAGCGTCTGACAACCGGTTGCGACTTACTATCCCTCTTATGATTTTGCTGGAGAACCCTCATTGCTTTTTTCACGTCGGCGACTTTTAAAACACCGGTCGTTCGTCCGCCCTTCGCACCTGCAGTGCAATATGCGTACGAAATATTTATGTGGTTCTTAGCCAGTCTCTCCGCCACCGCCGCCAGCGCACCGGATTTATTGGTCAGCGTCACGCACAAAACATCCGTCTCATTGTAGGGCATATTCAGTTTTGATAGCACCTCTTTCGCTCTCTCCCGCGCAGCAAAAACTACCCGCATAACCCCGTGTTCCACAGAATCCATCATTGTCATTGCCACGATATTAATCTTAACCCGCGCAAATTCGCCGAGCACCTGAGCCAACACGCCCGGTTTATTTACCATAAAAATCGAGAATTGTGTCGCAATATACATAACCTCAGCCTCTCCAATCAAATGCAACCCAATCTGCGTTTTACCCCGTAAGTCAGCCCCGTTAGAAGCCCCTACCTCCGCCCCGGTACTCCCCGAATCCGACTTGCTTCTAACGGGGTCAGCCGTTGGTCTTACGGAGCCACCGCCCTGACGGCACTTTCCTTATCCGGGAAAAATCTAAAAACACTATCAAGATTGGTTATCTTGAAAACCCTGTGCAATTGCGGATTTATTGCACTAATCACAACTTCGCCGTTATACGTTTCCAGTTTAGCACGGATGTTCAAAAGCACCCCCAGTACCAGGGAGGAGAAAAATTTTACCTGCTCAAAATCAAATACTATTCTGTTCGGATGATTCTCGTCAATAAATTCCGTTATCTGTTTAGCAGCAGCAGTTATTCCTTCCACGTCACTTATTGAAGTAGCCTTGAAAGCCACTACCGCAACAGGCCCCTCTACTGTTATTTCCACGCCAATTTGCTCGTCCATATCAATCGTTACTTCTCCATAATCAAAAAACAAAGTTCCCACTAATTATCACAAATTTAACACCTCCAGTCGAGTTTTTTTTCAACTTTTCCAACAGGCAACAAAATGCCCCTCATCATCGCTTCTTTCCTTCAATGCCGGCATCTGTTTTAGACAATCGCCCTCAGCCAGAGGGCATCTCGGGCCAAATGAACAGCCAGCCGGCGGATTCAAAGCGCTCGGAACTTCGCCGGAAGATGACCTCCTGCTGCCACGCAGCGACGGTTCGACCTGTGGAATTGCCGACATAAGGGCACGAGTATATGGATGCAGAGGGTTCCGATACAGCCCTTCCGCGGTGGCCTGTTCCACTATCCTGCCCATATACATAACCGCCACAATATCGCAGAAAAACTCCACCACAGCCAAATCATGGGCGATAAACAAATACGTCAGCCCAAATTCCTCCTGCAAATCCTTCAGCAAATTCAAAATCTGCGATTGAATCGAAACGTCAAGAGCACTGACCGGCTCATCACAAATAACCAATTTCGGCCCCAGCGCCAAGGCCCTGGCTACCCCGATTCGCTGCCGCTGCCCGCCAGAAAACTCGTGTGGATAGCGGTTTATATGGTCACGCGACAGCCCCACCTTTGAAAGCAATACCGCAACTCGTTCAATCAGCTCACCCCGCCCCTCGGAGGGGCTGGGCTCACCCCCCTGCTTTCTTGCGAAAGCCTGCTGCGTCTGCGCAGCACGACGAGCCTTCGCCGCGACGAGCAACGGCTCACCAATGGCATTGCCAACGGTCATTCTCGGATTTAACGAGCCGTACGGGTCCTGAAAAATAAGACTAATCTGCCGCCGAAGCTGACGCAATTTGACCCTGTCAGCCGACAAAACATTCGTCCGTTCAAAAACTACCTGCCCTGCCGTTGCCGGCACCAGCCGAACTATACTCCTGGCAACAGTCGTCTTCCCACAGCCGCTCTCACCGACCAGACCCAGCGTCTGACCCTTTTCGATACCGAAACTTATCCCGTCAACCGCCCTGACGTAACCAACAGTCCGGCGAAGCAGACCTTTCCTTATCGGAAAATAGGTCTTTAAATTCTCAACCTCAAGTAGATAATTGTCTGCGCTCACCATCTTTTGATTAATATTCCTTAGATTCTTCGGTGGTTTCGTAACCTGGTGCAAGCCAGCAGGCAACGCATCGCCCGGCTTCAACCTCTCTCAGCTTCGGCTCAACCGTCCGACACCGCCTGTCTCCGCAACCTATCGGACAGCGAGGATGAAACTTACACCCCGATGGAAAATGCAACGGCTCAGGAACTGTCCCTGGAATTGTCCGCAATCGCTTACCTGAAAAACCCAATCGCGGTAAAGATTTTAGCAGCCCCTGCGTATAAGGATGAAGCGGCTCCGCAAAAAGCCGCCCAGCACCAATTTTTGAGGTCTCCATATTATCTGAAAATTGGTGCTGGGCCACTTCCACTATTCGCGATGCATACATCACCGCAACATCCTCAGCACGTTCAGCCACAACGCCCAAATCGTGGGTTATCAGCAAAATACTCATCCCGTTTTGCCTCTGCAACTCGTCTAACAAATCCAGTATCTGTGCCTGAATCGTTACATCCAGAGCAGTTGTCGGCTCATCAGCAATCAATAGTACCGGCTCACAGCTTACCGCCATAGCTATCATAACCCGCTGCTGCATCCCACCGGACATCTGATGCGGATATTCGCGCACTCGCTGCTGCGAATCAGCAATGCCCACCCTTCGCAGCATCTCGACCGCATCCGCCCACGCCTCGCTTGTGCTTTTTTTCTGATGCAGCCTTATGGCCTCAACAATCTGGTCACCCACCGTATAGACCGGATTGAGACTGGTCATCGGCTCCTGAAAAATCATAGCAACTTCATTTCCGCGAACCCGCCGTATCTCTTTCTCGCTCAACGCCAGCAGATTTCGACCCTCAAAAACAATTTCACCCCCAACGATTTTGCCCGGCGGCTCCGGAACCAACCGCATAATCGAAAGTGCCGTTACACTCTTACCGCACCCACTCTCCCCGACAAGCGCAAACGTTCGGCCTTTCTTTATCGAAAAGCCAACATCCTGCACCGCCTTTACAACGCCCTCATCCGTAAAAAAGCTGACACTCAGCCCCTGTATCGACAACAAAATGCCGTCTTCGCTCATACCGCTTTCCTCAATCGCGGGTCAATCGCATCCCGCAAGGCCTCACCAACCAGATTGTACGCCATCACGGTAAAAAAGATCGCCAGTCCCGGAAACAGACTCAGCCACCAGAGAAACCTGCCCGTAGTACCAACACCCAAGCTGAGCATCTGTCCCCAGCTCGGCGTTGGAGGCGCGACACCAAAACCGAGAAAACTAAGGGCCGCCTCTATAAATATAGCGCCGGCAATACCAAACGTAGCGTTCACCAGCACCGGAGCAATACCATTCGGCAGCATATGCCGGAAAAGAATGCTGCGCAGCGGCAATCCGAGGGACACTGCTGCCTGAACGAAATCCTGCTTTCGCAACTTGAAAAACTCCGCGCGGATAAAGCGTGCGTCTCCCGTCCAACTGGTAATGCCGATAATTATCATAATATTTAAAAGGCTTCGCTCGAAAAACGCCACAATTGTGATAATAAGAAAGAACGTCGGAATTGCCATCATTATCTCCACAATCCGCATCCCGACAAAATCCACCTTGCCCCCGAAATATCCCAGAATCGCCCCGATAAAGATACCGATAACACTTGATATCCCAACCGCCACAAACCCCACGGAAAGCGATATCCTGCTGCCATGAATCAGCCTGCATAAAACATCCGACCCGACATCATCGGTCCCCAGCCAATGCTGGCGACTGGGCGGCTGTTCACGCACCGGAAGGTCGGTACGACCGTAACCATAGGGTATCGGAGCAAAAATCGCATCGGCCGCTTTGCCCGAAGCAACCAGCGCTTTGTAATCGGTAGCATCAAGCCGCCGGGGTACAAAAACAAATGCCAGTATACCTCCTATGAAAATTACTGAGCTACTGATACATATCTGACGCCACAGCACCGCCCCACGGATAGAGGGGTCAATCCGCCTGCGATTACGCCGGATTAGCAGCAGCTGAACAATTCCAACAATCGCCGCAAGGAAAACACAATAATCATTGGGCCGCAGGTTTCTAAAAATAGGAAAATGCAACTGGCTGTCAAGACGAATCACAAACGGCTTGTCATTTGCAAGGAACGGTGCAAAAATAGCCAACAAAAACAGAAACACAACAAATATCAGGCTGGCAACACTAAGCCGGCTTTTGATAAACTCTCGCCAGACCAGCTCGCCGTAAGACACCCCCCAACTCGCTTTTTCCCGCACCTGTTTACTCATAACTTCCTACACGGAACTTTCAAAACTTATCCTTGGGTCAGCGATGGCATAAGCAATATCGGCTAACAAAAGACCAACTAAATTCATCAATCCTCCGATGGTCGCCACAGCCATAACCACGTTATAATCACGGGTCGTAACCGCTTCAAACGCCAGCAGCCCCATACCGGGAACACTGAATATCCGCTCAATAATTACCGACCCTCCAAGCATCATAGGCAGCAGGGTAGCCATTATCGTAATCACCGGAATCACGCTATTGCGAAATGCATGCCTGAATATCACGACCCAGTTCGACAGCCCCTTCGCACGAGCGGTCCTTACATAATCGGCCCGCAGATTATCCAGCATTCCCGCCCTGACCTGCTTGGTAAGATACGCAAAACCCGCGTATGTCAGACAAAACACCGGCAAAACCAGGTGCCAAAGTCTATCGCCCAGCCACGGGAAAAAAGGCAGCTGGTCAGCGTAATTGCTGCTAAGCCCCGCCGGCGGAAACCAATTCTTAAACGTCGGCCCGCAAAAATAACCTATCAGCATCTGACCAACCAACATACTCGGCAGCGACCACAGCATAAAAAGGGCCACTGAGCTGGCGCGGTCGAAGAATTGCTTATGCCTCACCGCCGCTAAAACACCCAACGGCAGCGATACAACATAGATAATTACAAAAGCAATTAAATTTAGCGTCAGCGTAATGGGCAATCTCTCTTTGATAAGTTCGATAACCGGCCGATGATGCTTAATTGAATCCCCAAAATCAAAACGAACTACCCGCTCCAACCAAATCCCATACTGAACATACAGCGGCTTATCCAATCCGTGAAGCTTCATTTGCGCCTTACGAACATCCGCCGCCCGCTCAGCGTCCAACTGCCCCTCAGGCCCTATACCCTGGCTCAGCGGGTCGCCGGGCGCAATCCGACTGATGGCAAAAACCATTACGGTTATCCCCAGCAGCGTCGGAATCATCAACAACAACCGTCTTACTATGTAAGTTGACACCTACAAACTTCCAATACAACTACGAACTATGAACTACGAACTACGAACTCATTTGTACCTTTGCTGGTCCTTAGGTACATACCATTCTAATGGATTAAGCCCCAGCTCATGAATCTTGACGTTCTTAAAACGCTTATCCAGAAAACGCAGTGACGGCCTGGCCCGAAAAAACGTATAAGGTTGCTCCTCATGTAAAATCCGATGGAAACGGTGATACAGCCTGTTACGTGCACTCTCATCCAGAGTCCTTCGGGCCTCTTCGATAATCGCATCCGCTTCCGGGTGGTCAAACCCGACCAGATTGGAGCCGCGCCCTTTAATCTGCGATGAATGCCATATCTGATATGGGTCCGTCAGCACTGTCCCGCCCCATGCTAACATCGTAGCATCAAATGACCTCGTATTAAGCCGCTCTTCAAAAACCGACCACTCATAAGGGTCCGGAATCAAATCTATCCCTGCTTTTGCCATCTCATCTTTTAACAACTTGGCTATTTGTTCCCCTATAAGATAACCACTAACTATCATAAACTTGAATCTAAACGGCACTCCTCCCTTATCCCGCATTCCGTCTCCATCGGTATCACGCCAGCCGGCCTCATCGAGTAATTGTTTGGCACGCTCAGGGTTGTACGGCCACGGCTCAATACTCGAATCATACTGTTTACCTAAAACATAAAACGGCCCCGTCACGATGCGCCCAAGACTTTTATAGAGATACTTGATAATTGTTTCCCGGTCCACAAGATGCGTCATAGCCAGTCGCACCCGGCGGTCACCAAAAAACGCAGTATTCTGGTTCCAACCTATGTACGAATAACCCACTCCCGGATTCCAATATGAAAGACACTCGAATTCCTTGACAAATTCCTCTTCCTCCGGCAGCTCAACAAATTGTTCCGCAGTCGGCACCATAAAATCCACCTGGTGCGAACGCAGGGCCTGCAGTGCCGCTACCTCATTGGTAATCACCCGGAAAATAATTTTTTCCAGCTTCGGCTTTCGGCCCCAATAGTTTTCATTTCGTCGCAGAACAATTTCACGCCCAACGTCCCATTTCTCAAAAACATAAGGCCCGCTGCCCACTGGCTCAGAACGACGCTTATTGAATTCCGCAGCATCGGAAAATTCGTAAATATGCTTCGGCACTATCGGCATAAGCCCACTCATCTCAGGGCCCTTGAAATACAGCTCACGAAAAACAAACTTCCCCCTATGTTTGTCCAGCCGAATCACTTCTTTAATAGGGTAATAATAGTTGGCCAGATTATGCGCGTCCACATCAGGATTCATTATTGTCTCATAGCTAAAGATGACATCGTCGGTAGTTATTGGCACCCCGTCAGAAAAATGTATGTCTTTCCGCAGCCGAAAAGTCATTTCCAGACCATCAGAGGAAACCTCATAGCTTTCAGCCAACAGAGGTTTGAGTTCGACTTCATCGTAGTCATATTCTAAAAGACTTTCAAAAATATTCCCGGAGGCAATCCACAGTGCGTAAAGGTCTTTACTCGTGACCGGATTCAGTGTAGCCGGCTCAGCGCCGATTCTCCACACCAGCCAGTCGCCCTCGTCGCC
>JAUWBI010000115.1 GCA_030601745.1 Phycisphaerae bacterium | reverse complement strand
CCAATTTCCGAAAAGCCCAAATGAATGTAAACTCACTTATAACAAAGGATTACAGAAAAAACGACGCTTTCGCAGTCCAAAAAAACAAACCCAATTCAAAGCCAATTTCCGAAAGGCCAAAATGAACGTAAACTTATATGTTATAAAGGAATATGAAAATAAACCACGCCTTCCGGCTCCGGGAAAACAAACCCAATCAAACCCAATTTCAAAGGCAAAAAAAATGCTGCTGCATTTGACGATTAACGGCCGGCGTAAGTCGTTTGGTTACTACGCCGACGAAATAGAAGCTGCAAAGGCGGGAGCATCGAGTCACGGTTTTATCGAGAGGAATAAATTAATAAAAGGATAATCAAAATGGATACCGCCGCCACCGTACCTAAAATCAATACCGCAACTCGGTAACGGGTAATGGTCTCTTCCCTGTAAACTTGTTCTTCGTCTTCGATTGTCTCTCCGTTTTCCAGCTGCCCGAGGATGGAAACGTCAAATCTCTTGTGGGCCCGCAGCGGCGGCCGGCCATTGCGAACAGCGTCTAAATCCGTCAGCAGCTCCTCAACGTTGCTGTAGCGGTCGTTTTTGCGCTTGGCCATCATAACTTCAATGACTTCAGATATCCCCGCCGAGAGCGAAGTGTTTATATGGTCGGGCGGAATCAGCTGCTCCCTGAGGTGCTTTCTCATGACATCCGAAGGGTCTTCCGCCATAAACGGCACTCGGCCGGTCAACATGTGATAGAAGGTGGCACCGAGGCCGTAGATGTCGGCCCTGCCGTCGATGTCAATCTGCCCCCGGATTTGTTCAGGAGCAATATAATACGGCGTGCCGTAAGCCTTGCCTGCCTCGGTTTGTGCCGCCTTGATATCTGCTGTCGCACGTGCCAGCCCCATATCCGCAAGTTTGACTACGCCGGCAGTGTTTATCATTATGTTCTTAGGCTTGACATCACGGTGGATGAGGCCGCAGGAATGAGCGTGATTAAGTGCACGAGCGAGCTGAATGATTATGTCCAGCGCCTTGTCTTCGGCAAAGACCTTGCCCGCTGATAAATCATCGTACAAAGTCTTGCCCTCGACATACTCCATTACGAAATAGTGGTACCCCCCTGCCTCGCCGACGTCAAAGGCCTGGACGATATTGCTGTGATTGAGCTTAGCGGCGGCCTGGCCTTCTTTGTAAAAGCGTTCCACGTATTCGCGATTTTCGCTAAAGCGCTTCGGCAAAACCTTTATCGCGACTATCCGGTTCAGACTCAACTGCCGAGCCTTATACACGATTGCCATTGCACCGGCGCCGATTTTGCCGAGTATTTTATAGCCCGGAATCTGGTGCGCAACGGCCTTGCTTTCCTTTATGCTTGTCTTTAACCTTTCTGCCTGGGTCGAGGTGATATAGCCCAGGTCAACCATCAGGTCCTTAAGTATTAGAGGATTAATCTTACGGCGAGATTCCAGCTCCTCAAGCGAGCGACGCAGTTCCGCATTCGTGCAGAAACCCTGCTCTACTGCCATTCTGCCGAATATCGTGTCGTAATTTGTTTCGTTTGCCATCAATCCTCTCAGCGAAGCCAATCCCCCCGCTTTTGTTCCCAGACGCATTAACAAACTTTGCCGAACTAATTATCGGCCTATTGAAAACCGTTGTCAAAGAAAATTTGTTGTATCCGATTAAAAAGATGTTGCTGCTCTACCTAAAATCGACCTTTGGGTTCTGCGGGTTTAACTGCTTTTCTACACTTCTGTTCCATTGCAAAGCAACTTACTTTAACTATCCCAAAGTGTGTGGCTGAGGATTTTGCCCACAAGGCGTTGCAGCTTAGCACATTAGAACCAAGACGGCCAGTATCCACGGCATACGAAAATTTTTTCGAGAATTTTCTTGACAGTAATGTGCAGAAAGAACTTAAATATTTCATTACTGGCAACATTCCACGGCGGAACTGCGATTTTGGATTTTAGTTGATGAGATTGCCGCGTCGGCCGCATTGCGGCCTCCTCGCAATGACTTTTTCTAACAGATTCCTCGACCGCGCTCGGAATGACAGTTTTTTTCTGGGTCCCCGACTGCGACATTCGGGGATAAACAGGGGCAGGCGGGGCGATTTCGTATCTCGTGAAGAGTATTTCGTCGCTCGTCGCTCGTGCCCCGTGGCTCGCTACGAAAAATTCGAAATTCGAAGCACGAAATTCAAAATTCATCCTTCGTAGTAATACTACGGAGAGCGGGCAAATTCAAAATTCAAATTTTCAAATGTTTAAAACAAAACCCCCAAAAAGGATTTTGGGGGTTGGACGCGAAGTTTCTTAGCGTTCAGTCCGAAGTGAAGATTTTAGTCGTCGTAATAGTAGTCGTCGGAATAGTCGTCATAATAGTCATCATACCAATCATCTTCAAATTCAGAGTAGTAGTCGGAGGTGTCCTGCTGCTGGGGCTGTGCCGGGGTGAGCTTAGGAGCAATTACAGCAGCAGCGACAAGCAAAGCAGCGATAACAATGATACATTTGAGCCAGGTTCCCAGCTTAACATTGAGCCAAGTCCGTTGGAGCCGTTCCTGCTGGAAGAAGGACTTTTGTTCAGGCTGTGGGCCTGCGCCCGGCTGGGTTTGATTTTGGTCCGGCTGTGCCCGATTTTCTGAGTTCATGTCTTCAGGTTCCATAATTAACCCCCATAATTAGATAAAAATAGGTTTTTTGACGTTTTAAGGACACTAATGAAAACATAAGAAATAAAAATTCGAATGCCAAATTATTTTTTTTATGGGGCAGAAAAGCAGCTTTCGAAGGGCCGGACAGGGGAATTTAGTTTTGAATTTTGAGTTTTGAGGAATGGGTCCCCGCCCCCCGATCGGAGTCGAGGGCAGGCTTCGCGGGGATGACATGAGGTGGCGCTATGAAAATCCCTCGCCATATTGGCTCGCCGGCCTTATAATATGTACAGCCACCTGTTAATGACTGGGGACAGTACACAAAAAACGGTGACGGTCCCCAATAAATGAATAAATCCACGAGTGACGAAGCAATAGGATAGTATTATGCAACTACGTTTGCCTAACAGAGTCCTGGCAATGGCAATATTGCCCCTTTGTCTACTCGGCGCGGCCCGCTGCCAAAAAGCACACAGAGACATCACTAATTCCGGCGGAGAACATCCGAGGGTCTTTTGCCTAAGTCCCGTCAAGCTGGCAAAAAGCAAGGCCCGTATCACCGGCGGCGACGAATCCCTGCAGCCTGCGCTAAAAAGGCTCCGACTTGAAGCGGACGAAGCACTAAAGGTGGGGCCTTTTTCGGTGATGGACAAGAAGCTGACCCCGCCCAGCGGTGACAAGCACGACTATATGAGCTTCGGGCCGTACTGGTGGCCGGACTCGAAAAAGGCTGACGGCCTGCCGTATATCCGCCGCGATGGCCAGGTCAACCCCGAAACGAGAACGGACGACACGGACCGGCTGGCCTTCGGTCGAATGACCTCCGCAGTCGAAACGCTTGCGCTGGCCTGGTACTTCACGGACCACAAGCCGTATGCCGTGCACGCGGCAGTGCTGCTGCGCACGTGGTTCCTGGACACTGCCACCAGAATGAACCCGCACCTTCAGTTCGGACAAGCCATCCCCGGCCGAACCCGGGGGCGTGACATCGGGATAATCGACACTGCACGGCTGACTCGCATCGTGGACGCCATCGGCCTGCTCGAATCCTCGCACGCCTGGGCCGCGAAAGACGGGCACGCAATGCGCGATTGGTGCACCGAATACGTGAAATGGCTGCGGACGAGTAAACACGGACTCGGTGAGGAAAAGAAGCTAAACAATCACGGCACCTGGTACGACGCCCAGGTAGTGAGTCTGGCCCTTTTCACCGGGCAAAACGACCTGGCCCGGACAATCATCGAGCAGGTCAAGAGCCGCCGGATAGACAAGCATATCGAACCGGACGGCAGGCAGCCGCACGAACTGGCACGCACAAAGTCACTTGGCTACAGTGCAATGAACCTCAACGGCTTATTTCGGCTGGCGATAATGGGGGAGAAACTCGGGGTTGACTTGTGGCGCTACGAATCCCGTGACGGGCGGAGCATTCGAAAGGCCCTCGATTTCCTCGCCCACTATGTCGAGTCCGGAGAAAAATGGCCTTACAAACAAATTGCACCCTACAAGCCCGCTGCACTCTTTTCCCTTTTGTGTCGCGGCTTGATTGCCTACAACGACGGCAAATACAAAGTCATCATCAAGAGAATCCCGCCCAAAGACATCCTCGACGACCGCACAAATCTTCTGTGGCCTTGGTATTAATCTTTGCGAAACTGATGAAAGTACTGTGAGAACAGGGCAACCGATAGAGCTGATAATTCTCACTTCTTCAGTGAAGGGGTGGTTTCAGCCACGATTTTATTTGCAAAGTTGGTGCGACGTCCGGAAATCTCGATGCGTCCTCCCGGTTCATCCGTCGTAAATACGATTCTTGTCTTGCCGACCGTTACGGTGACCTCCCGGCCTTCGAGAAGCGCAGCCGCCTTCTCCTGCCAGACTAAGGGCCGGAGCTGGGCGAGCGCGAAATTCCTGTTCAAGCGCCCTGATAATCACTGGTGCACGTTCGTTTTCGTGATAGGTTGCGTAGCAGGCCAGACCGATACCCCAGTTCTTGTAGCCGTACCAGCCGTTGTGGAAAACATGACCCTCGGAGCGGACGTTGGCCTCAACGGTCTTGTTGATATAGTCATAGAACTTTTCGCGTTCGTGCCTGGTCCAGTATTCGTGGCATAAATCAAAGGTGATAAGGGTCTTAATCTCATCATCGTATTCGCCTATGTCACCTCCGTGTTTCGCAGCCGGTCAGGCTCGGTATCACCCTACCGTTCCTCGCGTTCTTCTCGTTCCCGGCGTTCTGCTCGTTCCCTGCGGGCTTTCTCCTCGGTTTCCTCTCGTTCCCGCCGTTCTGCTCGTTCCCTGTGGGCTTCTTCTCGTTCCCGGACCTCTTCTCGTTCTCGACGTTCTCTGCGTTCCCGTGCTTCTTCTCGTTCCTTGGCTTCTATTCGCCGCTCGGGGTCTCTTCGTTCGCGAACTTCCCTTGCAGGCTCTCTCTTTAACAAGACCCGCCTCTCCTGCAATTGCCTCTTCAATCGCGCGTTCTCCGCGCGAAGCTGTTTCAGCTCTCTTTCCATCCGCTCCAGACGCACCGTGATAAGCTGCTTCAGCTCTCTTTCCATCCTGTCCAGCCGCTCCCACAGTCTGCGGAATACCCCTTGCAGCCCCTCAGCTTCGCGACGCTCGGCGTCCCGGCGAGGTCGCTGGCGTTCCTCTGGTACATCCTTGTCCCGAGGCCGTCTGACCTCCCGCTTTTCTTCGACGTCCTCACGCCGCCGCTCAGTCTCGATTCGCCGACGCTCTACGCTCGTTCTACGACGCTCGGCCTCTATCGTCTTAAGCCACTTTTGCTCGTCTTCGACCACATAGCCAATTTCTACTTTATCTCCTTTTTGCAGCGCCCGGGCTGCATGCAGAAAATCCTCCTTCCGAGGTACGAGCACGGTCACATGGTCGTCGCTCTCAACTGGTTTGATAACGATAGCGAGATACTCGCGTTCGCCAACTTCTCGCTCGGCCAGCCGCACAAAGCTGCCGCGCACTTCGCCCCGCCCAAGCCGCCGCTCGGCCCAAAGGACGCCGCTGAATACCGATGCTACAAACAGCCCCAGCATTAAGATTCTGCATTTCTTTTTCATAACATTTTTCCTCCATTAGGATTTTCCAAATACCAGCCGACCACGCCGCCCGTGACCGGTCTACGACTATTTATCAAATAAAGCGCACAAAGTCAACAAAATTACCGGACTTCTGTGGGATGTTTCCTTCCCATCCCAAGAACTTACTTTTACGGTTGACTTGGAGTCAAATCCGGCTAAACTGGCTTTTTCTCAAAAATCAATATAATAAAAGTAACAACCAACAAGGAGGTAACCAGTGGCTTACAATTGCGTTGTTTTGATTAAGCAAGTTCCTGATACCAAAAGGATTACAGGGGCGGCGATGAACGATGACGGTACGGTTAACCGTGCTGCGTTGCCTGCGATTTTCAATCCGGAAGACCTTAACGCGCTCGAATTAGCCCTGCAGATTAAGGACAAATTCGGCGGTTCGATAACAGTTATCACGATGGGGCCGCCGGCGGCAAGTGCGGTTCTTCGCGACTCACTTTTCCGAGGAGCTGACGATGCAATTCTGATAACCGACATCCGATGTGCAGCAAGTGACACGTTAGCGACCAGCTATATCCTGAGTTGTGCAGTCAAGAAGGTTGATTACGACATCGTTGTTTGCGGCAGGCAGGCAATTGACGGCGATACCGCACAGGTCGGCCCACAGTTAGCGGAGAAATTAGGTATTCCGCAGATTACTTACGTTGAGGAGCTTATAGAGCTTAACGGCAAAACCATAACGGCCCGGCGAAATATCGGGGCCGGCTGGCAGCAGGTGAAGACCGCCCTGCCGGCGCTCTTGACCGTTACCAGTGATGCAAATGAGCCGAGGGTTGCCGCTGCGAAAAAAATGATGAAATATAAAAAAGCACACACGCCGATTGAAGTTGAACAAAAAACCCAAGCTGAAAATTCAGCAGCGGACGAGGCAGATATCAAAGCACTCGTTGCTCATAAATGCAGCGAATTGGAAGAAAAGGGTTTATTGATTAAACAATGGGACCTGGACTTTGTCGGCGCGGATTTGAACTGGTGCGGCCGAGGCGGCTCGCCAACCAAGGTCCATCGCATTCAAAGCGTTGTCCTTGCCGCAAAAGAAAGCAAGGATGTTGAGCCAAACGACAAGGCAATCTCAGATATGATACACGAACTAATTGAAGATAAGACAATAGCGTAACGGTAAATACGAAATTCGAAACACAAAGCACGAAACAAATACGAATGACCGAAATACAAAATCCAAAACAAACCATAGATTTCACGATAAGAATTAGCTAAATTTATTAAAAGAGGTGAGTAATTGTGAAAAAAACGATTGCTTTTACGATTATAGGCTTACTTATAGGGATTGGACTCGGATGTATATTTACCATGGTTTACTTAGGCCATAAACTTGCAATAGGTATGTTCATGTTGCAAGAAACTGAACTTATCAGGAATAAAGATGACGCGATCCAAGCTTATCTAAATGAATCACCCGAGGTCGGGATTTGGGCCCTTGAGAATTATATCAATACCATAAATCGAGTTATTAAGGAAAGGGAAATCGAAAATAATAAACATTTCTTTGTGATGATTTCGCCAGAACCAACTCTAAGGTACGCTCATGTAAGGCTTGCTTTGTTATATGAAAAAACAGGAAATGACCTAAAAAGAAAAGAGAATTTTGAAAAAGCTTTTCAATATTGCGATTCAATGAAAATTGAAAGAGAATTTTTAGAGGAAAGATTGATTCAAATCGTAACTAAATTAGATAGTCAATTTAAACCTTTAGACGAAAATTAGGAAAGCTTGGGCTGTTGAGAAAGTTGATTGAGTTTGCAAAATACGAATTATGATAGGTGTGAACAGAGAAGGTGAAGTCTGGGTTTTTGCCGAGCAGCATAACGGGCAGTTAGAGGATACGCCGATTGAGCTGATGAGCAAGGCCCGCTGGCTGGCTGATACATTAGGCGTAAAATTGGCAGCCGCCCTTCTGGGTGACAACGTCAAAGACCTTGCGGCAAAGCTAATACACTACGGGGCCGATAAGGTGTATCTAATTGAGCATCCACTGCTTGAGCACTACCAGGCAAACAGCTATGCAAAAGCAATCTTCGATTTGGTTCACAAGTATGAGCCGCAGATAGTGCTCTATGGAGCGACGATTACCGGCCGAGACCTGGCGCCTCGAATTGCAAGTGCGGCAAAGGCAGGGCTTACCGCCGACTGCACCGATTTGCAAATCGGCGACCACACGACCATAAAAGACGGCCAGCTCCACAAGAATCTGCTGTTTCAGATAAGGCCAGCCTTCGGCGGAAATATAATTGCTACCATTATAAATTACGACCGCTGGCCCCAAATGGCGACGGTGCGTGAAGGCGTGATGCCAATGCCGGAGCCGGACGCTGCGCGCAGAGGTGAAATTATCGAAGAGAAAGCAGAACTTTCGCAGCAGGATTTAACGCTGGAGATTCTTCAGGAACATAAGCGACCAAAGAAGGTCAATCTCAAAGCCGCAAGGATAATCGTTGCCGGCGGAGCAGGCGTGGGCAGTAAGGACAATTTCAAACTCATCTGGGATTTGGCAAACTGCCTCGGCGCAGCGCCGGCAGCTACCAGAGCAGCGGTTGACCTGGGCTTCATCGACGGCGACCATCAGGTTGGGCAAACGGGGACAACCGTCCGGCCAAACCTGTACATAGCGGTCGGAATCAGCGGAGCGATTCAACATCAGGCGGGAATGTCGCAGAGCCAAAAAATCGTCGCAATCAATAACGACACCGAGGCACCCATATTCCAGATTGCGCATTACAAGATAGTCGGCGACCTAAACGTTGTCGTGCCCAAAATGATAAAGGCAATCAAAGAAAAAAGTTAAGATGCTCGTGGCTCGTGACTCGTCGCTCGTTCGGCAAACGGGGCACGGTATATGAGAGATAGCTTATGGCGAATTTTTACAGAGATAACGACGATATACAGTTTTTGTTCAGGCATATAGACCTGGGCGAGTTGGCGGCAGTTTGCGAGGAGGACTTTAAGTTCTCCAATGAATTCGATTATGCGCCGGTCGACGCTGACGAAGCAATACAGAATTACGATATAGTACTGGATTCGCTCGGACAGTTAAGCGGTGATTTCATTGCTCCGCGTGCTGAAGATGTTGACCGGCAGGGCAATACCCTTAACGAAGACGGCTCAGTAACCTATGCAAAGGGGATACGCGAGTCTCTTGAAAAACTTGCCCAGGCAGAGGTGATGGGCTTTACTCTGCCCCATCGATTTGGCGGTCTGAATTTTCCAAATGTTGTCTACTCAATGGCTATCGAGATTGTATCGCGAGCAGACGCTGCACTTATGAACATATTCGGCCTGCAGGGAATTGCCGAGACAATCAACGCATTTGCGACAGAAGAAATCAAACAGAAATACCTGCACGATTTCTCTGCGGGCAAGGTAACCGGTGCGATGGTCCTGACAGAGCCGGATGCGGGCTCGGATTTACAAGCCATCAAGCTGCGTGCATTTACAGATGATAACGGCAACTGGTTCCTGCACGGCGTAAAGCGGTTCATAACCAACGGCTGCGGCGATGTGCTGCTGGTATTAGCTCGCAGTGAGCTGGACAGAAGCGGAGGTTTGGGGCTGAGTTTATTTGTTTGCGACAGAGGGCCTACAGTCCATATTCGCCGGCTGGAAGATAAGCTGGGGATTCACGGCTCGCCAACCTGTGAAATATTCTTCGACAACACGCCCTGTGAAATAATCGGCGAACGTCAACGCGGCCTGGTAACATACGTTATGGCTTTAATGAACGGCGCCCGCATCGGCATTGCGGATCAATCGATGGGTATTGCCGAAGCCGCTTTTCGCGTTGCCCGCGATTACGCTGCAAGCAGGAAACAATTCGCAGTTGCTATTGAGAAGCTGCCGGCTGTTCGCGATATGCTCATCGATATGAAAATTGCTATCGAAGCCGGTCGCGCACTTTTGTACGAAACTTCACGCATAGTGGACATAGAAGTCGGATACGCCAAACGCCTCGAAACAGATTCCCGCTTGCGCGGGAATGACAATAGGGACAAGGCCGAGGCCAAACAGCTTAAGAACGATTCGCGAAAATACAAAAGATATACGGCGATGCTGACGCCGATGAGCAAATATTATTGTTCCGAGATGTGTAACAAAATCGCTTACGATTAGATTCAGGTCCTCGGCGGCAGCGGCTATATGCGGGACTACGCCAGTGAACGTCACGCCCGCGATGCCAGAATTACGACTATTTACGAAGGGACAAGCCAGCTGCAACTTGTTGCTGCGGTCCGCGGCGTCTGCAGCGGCACAGCAAAGAAATTTATTACCGAGCTTGCCGGGCAAAGTTACGAGCCGGAAGTAAAAGATTTACTCGAAA
>JAUWBI010000087.1 GCA_030601745.1 Phycisphaerae bacterium | reverse complement strand
AGTCTTACTGACATTGCCATGCAAATCTATCGTAACATCTTCAAAAGCTATTTTCACTCCACTGCGGGCAATGGCTTCGCGTGCGATATGCGTCAACCCAAAACAACAGGGCACCTCCATATGGAGCACCATCAAACTGTTAAGCTTATTGGCTTTCAATATTGTCGCCAGCTTTTCAATATAAAACTCTGGATTATCCAATTTGGGACAGCCCACGGCGATACTGCTATCTTTCAAAAACCTGTTATGAAAGTCGCCCATCGCAAACGGCACACAGTCCGCCACCAATAACAAATCAGCGCCGGCAAAATACGGAGCATGCGGTGAGACCAGCTTCAACTGAACCGGCCAGTGACTCAACTGTGATGGAACCGCTGTCGCGCTGGTGTCAGTGGTCCCGGACTTTTCTCGCAGCTTCTTACCCATCATCCCCGGGCATACAAAATCGGTTTGTGTCTTTGAGTTTTTCTCTTTAGCCAGATGCTTCTTTGTCTCTTCTTCATCGAACTGGGCGGCTTCCCGCTTTTCAATGGTTATCGCGTCCTGTGGGCAGTGCCCGATACAGGCGCCCAGACCATCGCAGTAAGTCTCACTTACCAGCTTTGCCTTGCCGTCAATTATCTTTATAGCCCCTTCGGCGCAGGCATTAACACAAAGGCCGCACCCATCACATTTTTCTTCATCTATTTTAACTATGTTTCGCATAGCCATCTCGAGACACCTCATTTTGGACTCTTTGAGCCATCAGCCTGACCGTCGGATTTCTTCATAATACCCAGGCATTGCTCGGCGTACTTACACCACTGGAGACAGCCGAGATTTATTTTCGGATTAAGCACCATCCGTTTGCATTTGCGGCACTTAAGCTTCGGCTCATCCTTGAAAAACTCTATGGCCTGGCCGCAGCCGGGGCATTGCACTTCAAAAATGTCGTCGGGCTTCCAAAATCTTTGGTCTTGTCCGGGACATCTGACCATATTGGTGTCCTCATCTATTTCCGGCAAGTTATCTCTCCGGCTGGAATGCTAATCTGCTTTTTAAATCCCTTGTCAGATACAAACCGGTATTCACTCTTTTCTTTCAGTACCACATCATTATTATCTACGGTTATTTTAATATCCTGTTCAGGGTCTCTTTGACGGATTACATTAGCTAACAACAAGGCCTTTTCGATTCCGTCGCCGGTTTTGTAATTTGCCACTTCATCCGGCTGAGCCAGTCGCCTGCCGTCGTAAATCGAGATATTTTTCATTTGTTCGAGCCACGCATATACCTCTTCGAGCGACATTGAGTCCGCCATTTGAATTGAGACGGGGTTGCGTTCCACCGCCGCCTTGATAAACGGCGCCCAATCACAGCTTTCCATATCACGATACGTATAAAAAGCAAGGTCCGCAGTGGGATTGGTTCGGCGCACTTGCTGCAGATAGTCAATTATCTGTTTTCTACTTTGCTCTACGGGGATTTCAATCGGCTCGGCGGGCAGATAACTTTTCTCTGCAGCAGGCAGCTTCGCTTCGATGTGGACGAAATCAGCCAGCTTCTCCACGAACTGCTGCGCATCCGGGATAACCGGCTCAATATATCTTCTTAAAGCCGTTTTACCATCATGGTTTTTTAGATTAACCTTTTGTTTTTTTATAAATTCTTCAAGCTCGTCACATCGAATTCTGCCCGGCAACTGGTACGGAACAAAGTCCTCCTCGGACACCTCAGCAAGCAATTTTTCGTGAGTTCTGTCCGCTATTCTGTAATTGCTGGTATGCTCGTAGTGAAACAGGACCTCTGCCTTTAGAAATTGCGCCTGTCCCCGGCACTGACGGCAGAGCTGGAAGAATTTTTGATAGTCTCGATTGGAACGCAGGAAATTTACAAAGACCTGCAGCGTCAATTCTGTCGACAGATACGAGGCGAGCTGCCCGGTAAGGTATTGATAAGCTTTTCTGTTTATTGTTGCATCATCATACAAGCAATGTATATAGCCGGACGAATGGGCCACGATTGTAACGTTTTCGTTTCGCAGTGCCCGCTGTGCCTTGTTGGAAATAGCGGTGCCGTTGAACCACATCGTTTTCGTAACGAGCCTTCTATTGTTGGTCAGAACCCCATCCTGTATGTCGATGAAATTTTGTGAGTGAAGCGGAGTAAGTATCATATAGATATCCTTTAGAGGTATTCCGCATACGATAAACGCCGCCGCTACATATAAAGCCGATAATGAAACGCACTCTCCCGCCCGCTTTGTATAACCGGCTTTGTGCCGAAAAGCATCCATCGCCTCGACGGTTTCCGTCTTCCAGTACGGGATGATGTCACTATCATATCTATCCAGCCCAAAGTGCCTGCGGATATCCACATCGAAGTAATATTTGTCCCCGTGGTAGCCGAACAGTGCGTTGCTTCCGGCGACATCATCGGGCGAAACAAACTTCTCAAACCTTTTGAGCTCTTTGGTCTTGCTGGTAAGGCCCCAGGTTTCAAGGTCAAGATTAAACTCGTACTCATCCATTATGAATTGTTTGAGCCGCATCAATTTTTTGTAGCTGCTTTTACCCTCGAGCTTTTTGAAGCATTCGAGCCGGCGCCATTGCCAGATAATCGGGCTCATAATATCAGCCAGAACCAGGCTGTACATCAGCTCCGGAAACACAAAGATTTCCATATCCGAAAGCGTTATCGCTGAGGTGTATTTTTCAAACTGCTCTGGGTTCATTTCTGCTCGCTCGCCCCAATTATTGTTTGGCTCAAACTAACCAGTCTATTTTAAGCTTTAGCATGCAAATTGCAAGGCCTAAATTTCCCCCGTGTATGTTGGAGTTGCGCTGTTTATGTCAGCGCTTGAACCAGCTTTGAGTTCGCAGGCATATCTTAACAAGCATCAGCATTACCGGCACCTCAATCAACACCCCTACAACAGTTGCAAGCGCCGCACCGGAACGCAGACCGAACAGCATTGTTGAGGTTGCTATTGCGACCTCAAAATGGTTCGATGCCCCTATCATTGCCGATGGCGCAGCATCTCTGTAATTAAGTTTCAACAACCTGGCGAAGCCATAGGTGAGCCAGAATATTAGATTGGTTTGTATGAACAGCGGTATTGCAATCCAAAGAATAGTAAGAGGATTCGATAGAATTACTTCACCCTTAAATGAAAACAGCAAGACCAGAGTAACAAGTAATGCGATTATTGTAACAGGGGTAAGAACATGCAGAAATTTTCCTTTGAACCACGCTTCTCCCTTATGGGAAATAATCCATTTACGTGAAAAATATCCCGCTACCAAGGGTAAAGCTACATATATTGCGATAGACAGCAATAGTGCCTGCCACGGTACCGGCAGCCGACCGACACGAAGCAAAAAGCCTCCTAACGGCCCATACAAGAGGAGCATCATAAGTGAATTGATGGCCACCATAACCAGCGTATGTCCATCATTGCCCCGCGCAAGAAATCCCCAGACCAGAACCATGGCAGTGCAAGGTGCGATTCCAAGAAGGATGCAGCCGGCCAGGTAACTTCGCCAGAGCGGCACCTCAAGCATTTTAGCATTGTTCACCATAACTACGACACCATCACCATATTTTTCACCAACCTCCGCAGCGGCACCCAACGGCAATTTAACTATATCAGTTGCCTCTGACCCAATAAAACCATAGAACAGAACTCCCAGAAACAGAACCGATATGGCATACATCGTAAAGGGCTTAACAGCCCAGTTGATAAACAGAGTCAGCCCTACCGGCTTGATGGTCTTACCCGCCTTAACGACCTCGGCAAAATCAATCTTTACCATAATCGGATACATCATAAAAAATAAACAGACTGCAATAGGTATTGAAACAACAGGGGCGTTGTTGACATAAATTGCCAGACCGTCAAGATACGTAGCTACTCCCGGGGCCAGCTTACCTAAAATAATGCCTCCGGCAATGCAAAGGAGTACCCAGATTGTGAGATATCTCTCAAAAACATTCAGTCCCTTGGGCTGTTCTGTAATCGGTCCTTCTCCTGCCATTGCTTTGACTCCTGTTCTTGATTATAACTTTTTGTTATCCTTAACTACCGCCGAGATAAGTTTGTCCATCTGGTCAGCAGCACCTTTTCTTACCATTTTGCCAACAGAAATAGCTTCCTGGATATCTTTTTCATTGACACCTTTTTCAAGTGCCTTGCCCACGTGATATTTCAGGCAAGGCTGACAATTGGCGGTAACTGAAGCACCAATCGCAATAAGTTCTTTTACTTTAACATCAATCATCTCAATTTTTCCCCTTACTTACCATTTGTTAAAATTTCCGGAAGTTTTTCTACAAAGGCCTTTATTTGGTCACGAACCCTTCGAAATACCGCCATAATCTCTTCTTCGCTGCCGGCCGCAAAATAAGGGTCGTCAAATGATTTGTGGACGTGTCTTGTTCGGCCGCCAAACATCGGGCACTGCTGCCTGGCATTATCACAAACCGTAACGACATAATCAAAGTCGATACCCACAAGCTCATCGACGTTCTTGGATGTGTGACCCGAAATATCAACGCCTGCTTCGGCCATCACTTTTATTGTCCTTGAGTTAACTCCAATTGGGCGGATTCCCGCAGAGTAGGCCTCAATGACATCACTCTTCAAGTGCCTGGCCCAGCCTTCTGCAATCTGGCTCCGGCAGGAATTACCCGTGCAAAGAAACAACACTTTTATCCTGTCTTTAGTTCCGGACATAATGCCTCACGTTTTCTTTGAAAATTTCCTTTATTCAAATCAACTGTGACCGCAAAAGCCCAGCAGCTCACAGTCTTTACAGCCCGGCCGATACTTTCCGTCGCAGTTCTCCAGGATACCGATTCTGGACAACGCAAAATCATACTTTACCGGGTCAGCGGGTTCAATTTCTGCAAAACTTTCTGTTATCTTTACTGCGGTTGATAAAGAAACTGTCTTTCGGTCATAAAGCCCTAAGATTCTGCATAATCTCGCCATATGTACATCCACCGGCACAATTAACCTGGCTTTATCTATTGATTTCCACAAACCCACATCGACGTCATCATTACGTACCATCCAGCGCAGAAAAAGATTGAGCCGCTTGCAGGCACTGCCGGATGCCGGCCTGGGCAGTAAATAGCTCAATCCCTTCGGAATGTGACCATTATGGATTTTAGTGTACATATCCAGAAGCGAATCACAAAATTTCGACAATGGGGGAGTGATATTCTTATCGTCGGGATTGTAGTCCTGAACAAAGAATTTTTCGATACTGCCGAATTCGTCAAGAACGTCTCGTAATAATTCCAGCAAATCCGATATATCATCTCCGGTTGTGAACCGATGTCTAAAATCTTTTAGCTTCGCTCTTTTTTGCTCATCAAAGTCTCGCACGAATTGAAAAGGACTTTCTCCCATACGTCCGAACAGATTGGTCAGGCTTTTTTGGATTTGCTGTACTCTGCCGTAAGCAAGCTCAGCTGCCAGGAAGCCGGCAACTTCCATATCCGGCCGATTGGAATATTGATATATGAATTGCAGCGGGTCCGGCTTGATAAAACAGCGATGGTTATACTTCACATACAATTTTTCCAGTACATCTTTTATTTTTGCCCGCCGTTTACTCACCCAGCACCACTGCTTTGAACTCGTCAAAGCCCATCTTCTCTATCAAGGCGCCGAGCCTTTGACGCGGCTTTGCGCCGGCTTTATAGTATTCGATAATCCTGTCGATTAACTCAAGTGCCTGTTCTTCTGAGAGGTCTCTGACAAGCTCGCGTGACAGCCTGGCTCTGGCGCCGCCGTTTCCACCGACCAGCACTCTCCAGCCGTTCTTCATACCCACAAGCCCGATGTCCTTTATACAGGTTTCGGCACATTGATTTGGGCAGCCGCTTACACCAAGTTTCAACTTGCCGGGCAATTGCAAACCGTGGTATTTCTCGTCCAGCTTAAGACCGAGCCCGAGACTATCCTGTATGCCTCGTTTACAAAATGTTGTTCCCGGACATGCCTTGACACTGCGCACGCAAAGCCCAACTGCAAAGCCCGGCGACATCCCAAGCTCCGACCAGATAGCATCAACATCTTTTTCATTTATTCCAACAATTGCGATTCTTGCGGCACTGGTTATTTTAAGCGCCGCTGCGCCGTACTTCTCAGCTACATCGGCCAGTTTGCGCAGGGTCTGCGGCTTGACGACCCCGCACGGAATATGCGGAGCCACCGCATAAGTTTGTTTGTCCCGCTGGATAATTACTCCCTTTTCGCCGTCCTGCAACATTTTGCCTCCTTTCAAACTATGGCTTTTGAATTTCTCGATTCAAAAATAAATTAGGATAGTCACCTATTTTGTTGCATTTTCAAGGAGCCGGAATCAAGTATATCAACTCTTCGGCCGGTAAACAAGCAGGGATTTGCGTATTGCGACTGTTGGGTTTGCTGTAGTGCGAAATTCGGCTCGCGGGAAACAAAACGCTTAATCGATTAGCGTGCTTCGCCCCGCCCCTCGGAGGGGCGGGGTTCGTCCCTGTTTTTTGTATCTGGCCAGCAGCGCTGTCAGGCGTTTGACGATTGCAGGGTGTTTGTCGAAAAGATTTTTCTGCTCTGCGGGGTCTTCATCGAGGTTATACAACTGTCCGGAACTGCCGGATTTGGGCCTGCTTCCGCTCGGCCGGACCCAGCCGCCCGAGTCCTGGTTTTCAAGAATCAATTTCCACGGGCCCTGACGGACAGCGAATACGCCGTATACAGAGTGAGATACAATCGCTTCGCGGATCGATTTATCCAGCTTCTCACCCAATAGGGCAGGCAGAATATTATAGCTGTCCTGTCCGGCGTTCTCAGGCAGCTTAACGCCAAGAATCCCCGCACAAGTTGCCATCAGGTCTGTGAGGCATATCGGCTCATTGCTGGTCGTGTCGGGTTTAATCCTACCCGGCCATCGCGCGATAAACGGGACACGGTGACCGCCTTCCCAGGTGTGAGACTTGTAGCCGCGTATATTGCCTGCGGACTTGTGATTATTCACGCCCCTTCTCGGTCCGTTGTCACTTGTGGCGATGAGCAGCGTGCTACCAGTAAGGTGCATGCGTTCCAGTGCCTTGACAATCTGCCCCACACACCAGTCGACCAGAACGACCTGGTCGCCTCGAGGCCCGGCCTGACTTTTGCCCTGAACGAATGTCGGTGGCAGCCACGGTGCGTGGGGCGCTGAAAGCGCCAGATACACAAAGAAGGGCTGGTCAGAATTCTTCTTCCTGCTTCTTTCAATGAATTCAATAGTTTTCCTGGTGAATGTCGGGTCCACGTCCTCCAGCACGAATCCCGGCGCGACCCAGCCCGGACGCGGTCGGTAATCCGAATGCTCGCTTTTGTCGACGAAGATTGGCTTATTGGGAATACCTACGGTGTGCCTGTTCTCGATATAACAAAATGGGCCATCGATGGTTGAACAGGCGGCTGTGTAGTACGCATAATCAAAGCCGAGGTCCGTTGGTCCGCCGTGAATCGGTTTGGTAAAATCGACGTTCATACCCTTCTTGGGGTCACCGTCCTGCCACGAGCCGTTGAAATGGGCCTTTGCGTCTTTCCAGGTGCCTACATATCCATTATGCCTTGTCCAGCCCAGGCCCAGATGCCATTTGCCAATGCATGCCGTCGTGTAGCCGTGTTTCCTTAAGAGCGAGGCAACGGTCATCCGGCCGGGCTCGATTAAGGGATTAGTATAGCCGCCCACAACGCCGCTTTTCAGCCATGTCCGCCAGCAGTAGCGTCCGGTCAGGATGCCGTAACGCGTGGGCGTGCAGACCGCCGACGGTGAATGCGCGTCGGTGAATCGCATGCCCTGTTTGGCCAGGCGGTCTATGTGCGGCGTGGGGATTTTCGAATCAAGATTGTAGCAGCTCACATCGCCATAGCCCATATCGTCGGCGAGGATGTAAACAATGTTGGGTTTCCGAGTGAAAACATCCTTGTTTTCACAGACGTCGGGAACCTTCGCATCGTGCTTCGGTTTCTTTGCAGCGCGTTCTGCTATTGCGCTACGCGGCACGGCCAGCGCTGCGGCGCCAAGACCTATGGCTCCCAAAAACTGACGTCGATTGATATTTTTGTCTTTCATAATGATAACTGCCAACATTGTAACCTGGCGCTCATTGCTAATCAATAGTGTGGCATATCAGGGCATTGTCGGAAATCTCCTTGCTGCATTAAGGCTACCTGACGAGTGATACATTGAACCTGCTTGAGGTACACGAAGGAATTGGCAGGGACATGACCACTTTTACGAAGGACCGAGCCCCCATCGAGACCGAATAGCTCGAGCTATAGCTGAGCTAAGCAAATTATGAACCTATTGCTCTGGGACTTGTGATTTAAGGAATTGTCATTGCGAGGAGCGTAAGCGACGAAGCAATCTCGGACTTTCGATGAGTTGAGATTGCTTCGCGGAGTTTATCCTCGAGCGAAGCGAAGGGCTCGCAATGACAGCCATCAATTGAGCTGTCACTGACCACTATGCTTATCGCGAAGTTTCTTCCCGCCTTACACCCTGATACGTCGTCAGGACATAGCTAAATTCCTTTTTGGAGCGGGGTTCCAGTTTTAGTGTGAACTTGACGGTGTCTAAATCCACTTTCTCGAACCCATCGAAATCGCCGCTCTTTTCCAGGTCCCAGTACGAAGTATTGAAGTTGCGCTGAATCTCGACCTTGACGCCAATCTCGCGAGTATTTCTCACTTCAATCTTGAATTTGCGAATCTCGTCCCAGCCGGTAATGTTGCCGCGACGGTCGAACCTGTAGTTAGCGGTGCGGTAATCCATAAGTGTCGGCTCGACAACAACGTTGGCGACCGCACCAAGGTTAAGCTCCACGTCCTCATCCACCGGAATATACTTAAACGAAGATTGTCCCGTATAAGATAAGTGTCCCTTATCGTCAACGCCCCTATAAACCTTCAGCATCCCGCCGGGGATAGGCGTCTCGCCGAGCTTGTGCTCCTCATCATTTTTGAAACTGAGAAACCGGACCACACTCGGGCCATAGCGTTCTTCTTCATATTTATAAAGGTTTATTACCGGCACCTCGCCAACATCAAAGCTAAGCAACCGTTTCGACCAGCCGGTTGGTATCGTCTCCGTGCCCTCAATCGTATAAAGAAAGTATTCGCTGAGCCCCTCTTTCTTGATTTCCTTCGGCTCGAAACGCAGTGCGTCAGCCGCCCACACAGCCAGCCGTTCGATTTCTTCTTTGGCCTTCTTCATCGGTGGTGCGCCGACAAATCTTGGTCTCGGTACTACTTCTCCTGGCCTACCGTAGGGATACTGCCGTCGTGCAAGGTCTGCTATCTGGTCGAGGATGTGGACCTTGCCGACGATTAGTCGCGTCTGAGCGTTTTCGTAATCTTCGCCGCTATTATTGGTAACCCGCACATAACCCTTCAGCCGCATCGTCTTTTCATCCTCGGTGAGCGTCCCCATATAAAATGCCCGCCAGCTCAATCCGCTGGTCAGATACGTAATCTCAACCGGCACCTTCCCGCTCACGCTGCTTTTAATATTCCACAGGCCCAGGTTCCTTACTCTCGGCGGGTAGGTCAAATCGGCAATGTCAATTTTATCAGCGTTGGCTTTAGGCAGCATCTCCAAGCTCGTTGGGTCGATGAGCGTATTAGCCCACGAGAATTGCAGCTTGTTTTTTCCGTTCTTTAACGTAAGGTCTCTGCTTTCGCGCACTAATGTCATATCCGCCGAGTTATAAATCGTAAGCTGTACCGTCTTCCGTGTCGGCAGCGTAACCAAATCAACCTTGCCCTGTGCAGCACTTGTAATTGCAGCAATTATCAGTAACGCCAATATTATGCGTTTCATTTTACAACTCCTTCATTCTTACTCTGGCCGGGGATGTGTTGAATCACCGTAAGCACAGCGTCAGTGTCCTCCATCGAGGCCATTTACATCATCTATCACTTATAGACGTCTATCGTAGCCAATCGGTTGACAGATAATAAGTAAATTTTTTGCAAAATTTGGCCTTCTCGATGCCCCCTTTATGGCCGTAACGACGCATCAGCCATTTTCACCCTCACAGCTGCTTAAATAGCCGCCGAGGTGTGGGGGTGCCCCTGCCCTGCTGCACAATTGCTTGCGGCGCTCTCACCTGCGACCTTTATCCCACTTTAGCTTGACGCCGGCATGTTGCAGCCTTTTGAGCGTGGTGGGGTATGGAGCAACTACTTCCTCCTCAAGGTTATCCGCCAGAGCCGGTTGTATCAACGAAAGCCGCTCCAAAAGCTTTTGGCGCTCCTGTTTTGTAACGATTCTTGGGTCCGCTGTCATAGCCGCAACATGAAAACTCGCCCCTGCTTTCAACAGATTCACAATGCCGCGGAAAGGCAGTTCGAAACTTTCAGGCCTGCCCCCGGTCTTGCTGGTAAACGCCTCAGGTGTTCCCGCCTTGAGTGAGACGCGGGTGTGGACCTTCTTGAAGCGAGCGAGCTGCCGTGCGTAGTCGGGGTCAGCCCCGATGAGGATGCCATTAGTCTCGAGAATAAGCAAACGAAACGGTGAGCTCTCCACTTTTTCCAGCAGTCCCAGAAGATGGGCCTTACCCAGGGTCGGCTCGGCCCCAGAGATGCGCAACTGGCTGACTCTTGCCTTACGTGCGACGCGGCTAAGCTGATAAAACGCTTCCGCCGGAGACCGGAAAGAACCGTATTTTTCCGGGAAATCCCGACTCCAATTCACCCAGCAAAAGATACAGCGCAGGCAGCACCCGCAGGCAAAGCCGGTCGCGATTCCACCGTACACACCCGTGCAGTAGAATTTCGTGTATTTGCGACGGTCGCCGCGACAGACAATCTCCTCGGTCCGTCTGGCAAGCTCCACCGGGTCAAATGGGATAAATCCCGGCTCTAAATATCGCTGGTAGTCTTCGCAAAGGGCGCTCATTATGGTCTTTCCTGTTGGCTGAAGAGACACTCCGCCTCCGCATTGAAAAACAGGCTGGTTTTAGCCGGTTTCTTCGAGAATTTCAGTTATTCCCTTAATTAACTCCATTTGCTCTTCTTCACTCAAGGAGAGCGCACTTTCCAACATTCCTATGTATCTGTTAATATCTAAGTTTTCTTCTCTCAAGCTCGCTATCTTTGAATTTTGGTCGCTGATTTTCTCATCGAGTTCCTTCAAATCCAAACCTAACTCAAATCTCTTATCAAGGAAACGAAGAATTAGCTTTATGGCCTGAAAATCTTCGCCGGCTGCCAAATAAAATGGTATCTCTGGCCAGAGACTGACGCTGGGAATACCTCTTTCCCTGGCCACCCACAAAAGATAACTACTGATAGCTGGTCGTCCTTCCCAGGTCATATCTTCCAATCCATAGCCCTGGAGCTTTTCTCGAAGCCTTTGTTGATTAAAGACCGTTAGTATCCTCCGCGAACTGGTATGAGCAACGGGCGAAATGGTCCCGTTAATAGTAAACAATTCTTTTGCTTTACAGTAATGTTCAGCTACATCTATAATCGCATTCAAAAATCTGTATTTCTCAAAGTGAGGTTCACTGCCTTTGAATATCACCAGGTTGGCGGTTTCACTGTAGTAGAATCTATTCTCCGGGAACTGGGCTACATCATTTTCAATTGCTACTGCCCCAAGCGAGAAAAAACCTGCCGGCTCAACTTCGCAAAAACATCTGCTCTTTATCTTTCTATTCAAGTACTCAATTACCTTCGGACTTAGATTGCCGGCGTCCTCATTCCAACCGACAATGACCGACGGATTCTCAAATTGAGGTTGTTCGAAGAATTTAAAGATGTTTTTCATCATTCCAATCTTCTCCCTTGAAAAGCTCATCAATATGTTCCATTATTTTTTTCTGTTCTTCTTCGGTTATTGGTCCCAGCTCTGCTTTTCTTGTATGTTTTAACCTCTCAATTTCGTCTCTTACCTCGGCGGGTATTCCTTCTGTGCTGTAAAGGGTTTCTAAAAACTCCTCAACGCTATTCTCTACTCTTTTGGCTAAGTTATCCAATTGGCTCAGGTCAATCTTGACATCCAGGGTTTTAGCCAATACCTCAAGAACAGATTTTGAAGCCTTAGGATAGGGCCAGGGAGCTGCCTGAAGATAATAAGGTATTTCACCCATTAAACAAATGGCATCTAAACCACGCTTTTTAGCCACTCCCAGCAAAAGCCCATTCAATCCGGTGATAGTGCCCTGCCCGCCTCTGCCTTCAATCCCCGACATCAAGATGGTATTTTCATATTCTTTTATCTCGTCAATCAAAGTATGATTATTAGGCACGGCCCAAACCCGTGGTCTGGCTGTGTGGTGAACCTGGGTTATAGCTGCTCCTGAAGTATAGACTCTCTGGCAGCGGAACTTTTCTGCCACGTCCAACACTAAATTGGCCATTTGATAAGCCTTCTGACCTTCCGCATATCTTGTTCTGCCTTCAGTCGGCTGCTCTTGCCCAATAAAAAAGATCAGGTCCTGATTCCTGATTCGTTGGAAGTAAAATCTACTGCCCGGAAAATCTAAATCCTTCAATAGACCTTTTTCAATTAGAACTTTCCGAGGGTTGAAGAATTCGTAAGGTTCGATTTCTCCGAATTGTTCAGCTCTTAACGCTCCACGCAAAGTGTCTATCGCAATTATCCCGATGTTTCCAATCCCCGGCCAGCCACAAAACATCATCGGATTTTTTAGTTCAGGTTCTTTGTAAAGTTTGACTCCCATTATCTCATCCGCTTTCCGAGTGAAAACATCCGTGTTTTCACAGACGTCGGGAACCTTCGCATCGTGCTTCGGTTTCCAATTTTCCTTTGAATTTTTACCTTCATTAAAGTTTAAACGAAGAATGGGAATGGATATTTCTGCTTTAATTTTACTCAGGCATTTTTAAAACCCCTGCTCCCTGGATTTTTCCCTGCTTGAGCAAAGTTAGAGCCCTGTTGGCTTCTTCCAGGCTAAATTCTTGAATTTCAGGGATAATCGGAATTTCAGCCGCCAGAGGCAGAAAATCTCGAGCGTCGCTTTTGGCAATGTTGGCTACGCTTTTTAGCTCTTTTTCCAGCCAGAGATGGGTCGGATAGTCTAATTTTAACAGGGATTCTTTATCTGTCTCTTCCTTTCGGATTGCATTTATAACCACCCTGCCTGCCTTTTCCAAGACTCTCAAGGCTTCGACGACCGGCTTCCAGGCGGGTGTAAAATCGATTGCACAATTGAGTTTTGCCGGCGGAGTGTCTCCGGTCGCTCCAACCCAATCAGCGCCCAATTTTCCGGCTAAATCCTGATGTTTTTGCTGCCGGGGCCTGGTGAAAACAAAGACTTTGGAATTCGGATATTTGTGTTTAACTATCTGAATAACAATATGAGCCGAAGCTCCAAAACCAAACAGGCCGAGAATTTGACCATCTCGAAGGCCGGTTAGTTTTAAGGCCCTGTAGCCAATTGCTCCGGCACATAAAAGAGGAGCTGCCTGTGAGCAGGAAAATCTATCAGGAATCGGGTAGGCAAAGTCCTCTGAGATTATGGTGTATTCGGCGTAGCCGCCATTTGCATGACAGCCGGTGCCCTGAAACTCTGAGCACAGGTTTTCATTTCCATCCCGGCAAAACCGGCATTTTCCGCAGGCATAATTTATCCAGCCAATCCCCACCCGGTCGCCTGATTGAAATTTATTTACTTCAGGGCCTGAGCTCTCCACCCTGCCGACAATCTCGTGGCCTAAAATTATCGGCAATCTCGGCTGAAGTCTTCCCTCAATTTCATCGAGTTCGGTATGACAGACTCCGCAGGCTGAAATTTTTACTAAAATCTGTTTCGGGCCGGGTGCTGGGATTGGCCAATCCTCTAATTCTAAAGGTTTTTCTCCAATCGGCGAAACCTTCTTAAGGACCATTGCCTTCATTTCTCAGGCCTCCTTTGGATTCAAGGTTTATGAATGGACAATATGTTCCCTTCATTTGTTAATCCATCTTACTCAATCCCGATTGGTTTGTGCAAGACATATACGGTCTCGCCTGAGGTTTAACTACCTTTAGTCCTTATACTTATAAGGTTGTATAGCGATCAGCTATATCGTTACCATCTTTGGTGATTTTGACAATCCGGCTCTCGTAGTCATATTCATATTCGTAGCCGTTTTTGTCCCGCGTTAAATTCCCGGGTTCGACACTTGAGGAAATGGGCGATACAGGACTTGAACCTGTGACTTCCTGCGTGTAAAGCAGGCGCTCTGGCCAACTGAGCTAATCGCCCTCAATTTGATTGTAAAAATACAGATTTTTAGGCCTTGCGTCAATACCCTTGGTATTTTATATTCTTGCCGGGTCGGGCTTTTGTTTGCCTGGCCGGGGAAACATTCGAAATTTGAGGTAATCTTACTGACAGTAGAGGTGTTTTTATGACGGTACTTGAAGCCATACGCAGGCGATATTCCTGCCGGGCGTATCAGGACCGGGCTATAGAGCAGGAAAAACTCGAGCAAGTCTTTGAGGCTGCAAGACTTGCGCCATCGGCTATGAATACGCAGGATTGGCGTTTTGTGGTAGTTGCAGATAAAGAAAAAAAACGGCAGGTTGCCGATACTACGAACAGGTCGGAAGTCTTTGGCAAGGCAGGGGTTATCATAGCCGCCTGCAGCAATAGCGACCATGTGATGCGATGCGGCCAGGCGATTGGGCCTATTGATGTGGCTATTGCACTTGAACATATCGCCTTGCAGGCAACGGACTTAGGGCTGGCGACGTGCTGGATTGGCTCGTTCTATGCGGACAAAGTAAAAGCAATACTGGATATTCCGGCTGATATCGCTATAATCGAGCTGATGGCGGTTGGTTATCCGGCCGATGAGCCAAAGAAGCCGGAACGCAAGGCGATAGAGAAAATACTCTGCTATGATAAGTGGGAGTTCTAAGTTGTTGGTTTAACGTGACTTAAAAACCTTTTGAATTTTGGCCGGCTTACTATAAAATAGCTTTTGAAGGCGATTTTGGGGACGTAGTGTAACGGGAGCACGCCGCGGTCGCATCGCGGAAATGAGGGTTCGATTCCCTTCGTCTCCATTTCATTTCCTGATAGTTGTGTGAATCTGGGGGATTTGGGCACGTTTGAAATTGGGTTTGATTGGGTTTGTTTTTTTGGACTGTGAAAGCGTCGTTTTTTCTGTAATCCTTTGTTATAAGTGAGTTTACATTCATTTGTGCTTTTCGGAAATTGGCTTTGATTGGCTTTGAATTGGGTTTGTTTTTACCAAGTGTCCAATCGGATTTATTTTCATAATCCGTTGTATTATATGGATTTACATTCATTTGACTTTTTTGGAAATTGGCTTTGTTTTGCATAAA
>JAUWBI010000041.1 GCA_030601745.1 Phycisphaerae bacterium | reverse complement strand
TTTTTTGCCCCCGGCCGAAAACAGGCCAAGATTCGTGAATTCTAAATCGTCAATCGTAAATCAGGAGGACTTATAATGTCCACCGAACCCCAAAATTTATCCCATGAGATGATCTTACCTGCCTATAAGGCAGCAGATATTTACGTGCCTATAAGGCACACCTCTACAACTGTAGAGAGGCCTCTACAAATCGCACCTTTTTATGCAAAACAAAGCCAATTTCCAAAAAAGTCAAATGAACGTAAAGTCTATTCATACAGTGGCTTATGAAAATAAATCCAATTGGACACTTAGTAAAAACAAACCCAAAACAAACCCAATTTGCCAGAGGGTAAAATTGATGCAAAGTGTGTAGTTACAAAGGATTATGAAGAAAAATGCGGATAAGGGCTATGAAAAAACAAAGCCAAAACAAACCCAATTTCCGAAAAGCCAGAATGAACTTAAACTTCTATTTTAACAAAGGATTATGAAAATGAATCCGCCTTCAGAGCCCAAAAAAAGTATCTTCAGAGGCATCCTGTTTTCCGAGAAATTCTTGCATTAATCATCCTTAGAATATACCATAAATTCTTGATTTACTCAAACTGACCGGTTTTAAGCTGTCATGCTGAGCATGAGGAAAGAATAACTATGAGAAAATATATTACTTTGAAAGCAACGCTGTTGGCTGCCGCCATTTTATTTAATAATATTTGCAGTTTGGCCGGTCAAGCAGCACTTAGAGGGGGATGCGCCAGGGTCGATATTACCCCCCGCGCAAGCGTCTGGCTTTCGGGCTACGGGGCCCGTAATAAACCCAGTGATGGCATAGTCGATGAGCTTTACGCAAAAGCGCTGGTTCTTGACGACGGGCAAAACAAAATAGCAATCGTTTCCGCCGATTTGTTGTGGGTTCCTATTAAGATTACCGCTGAGATACGAAGGGAGGTAAAAGAAAAAATCGGTATCCCGGAAAAGAATGTTCTTATTTGCGCCACACATACTCACTTTGGTCCCAAGATTGACAGAATAACAAAAAATTGGCCCGATACACCTATTTCTGAAATTGACGAATCCTACGTTCAAACCCTTAAAAAAAAGATTGCCGATTCAATATTAGCTGCCAATAAAAACATGAAGGAAGTAAAGCTGGGGGCGGTAAAGGGTAAGATTCCCGAAATAGTTTATAATCGAAGGACAAAAAGAAACGATGGTTCCGTGGCGATGACTTTCAGACTTCCGCCTGCAGACCCAAATTTGATTTTCGGCCCCATTGACCCGGAAGTTTGCATACTCAGAGTCGAAGATATGAGCGGCACGCTTGTCGCAGCCATCGTTAATTTTGCCTGTCATCCTGTCAGTGGAACACTAAATCGCGAAAAATTTTATTCCATATCGGCTGATTATCCCGGCTACACTGCACGAGTCATTGAACAGATGGAGGGAGGAATTTGCCTTTTTGCCCTCGGGACAGCCGGCAATATGAATCCTGTAAGAATAGAGAGAAAAAAACCTCGTTTACAGATTGGCAGAGCCCTGGGTGGAGAAGTCTTGCGAAGAATCCAGTTTGTTGCCACCTCCGGCGAGGTTACCTTAAAGGCGCTGAAAAAGCCGGTTACAATGCCCATAAAGAAAGACCTTTCACCTGATAGAATTATAGATGCGGATAAGACGAAAAAAACCTTAACAACAGAGATTCAACTTTTAAGAATTGGGGACATTTATATTCTGGGACTGCCGGGGGAGGTTCTTGTTGAAATTGGTCTCGATATTAAAAAAAGGGCAGGTATTGAAAATCTTTTCATTATTTCTCTCAGCAACGACGCCTGCGGATATGTCTGCCACCGCCAGGCCTATAAAGAGGGAGGGTACGAACCGGGTTCGGGAACAAATCTTGCCGAAGGTGCAGGTGAGATTATTACAAGGGAAGCCCTGAACATCCTTAATCGGATGAAACAAAGCAAATAGTATCGTTTTCAAATTACGCTATAATTTTTCCGACTACGCCAGTTTATCTCTGTTCTCATAGATTTTCAATATGGCGTCTGCTATGTCATCCATATCTCTTTTCGTTCCGAGAAGAAGCCTCTGGCTGAGCCATACTGCTTCTTTACAGAGCTGGTCATTATCGGGATAGTGATTTTGCTCACGGTACTGATTGAGTCTCGCTTTTGAAAAGCTTCTCTTGAAATTCTTTGAATTCAAAGCAGCTTCAATTAGACCGTCTTTATATTGGGGGCCATATCCGCCGGAACAGGGAATGCCCTCTGCGCTTAGGGCGGAGAGAAATCTCCCCCTGCTAACGTTATTAAAGTGTTCTTTTTTATACCGGAACGGATACAGATGGTATGCTGCTCTTGTTACACCTTCGTATAATTTGTGAGGAACAATACCGGGGATGTCTTTGATTCTCGACGTGAGATATTGGGCGTTTTCGTTACGCGTTTGGGCATCTTTTTCGAGTCGCTTCATCTGGGAAAGCAGTATAGCCGCCTGGTATTCCGTCATTCTGCGGTTGGTTCCTATGATGGGGTAACCGCTGGTTCCTTTTACACTTCCATAGGGTCTGCCGCAGTTGTGGTAAGAGAAACATCTGTCCATTACCTCGTCGTCATCTCCAATAACGGCGCCTCCTTCACCGCAGGGCAGATGTTTCGAGTTCTGGAAGCTGAAACAGCCCAGGTCACCTAACGTCCCGCACTTTTTACCCCTCCATTCCGCCAACCACGCCTGGCAGGCATCTTCTATCACTAAGAGGTTATGCTTCTTGGCAATGGCATTGATTCTGTCCATATTTGCCGGCAGCCCAAGAATGTGAACCGGCAGGATTGCCCTGGTATTTTCGTTGATTCTCTCCTCTATTTTATCCGGATTTATCTGGAAAGTTTCGGGGTCGGTATCGGCAAAAACCGGCAGGGCGCAGGAACCAATAACCACATTATACGTGGCGATAAACGTATAAGGAGAAACAATAACCTCATCGCCGACTCCTATATCAAGTACGTGCAGAGCGGTAAGCAGAGCATTGGTTCCATTTACCGTGCAAACACAGCGCTTCGCCCCCATTAATTCAGCATACTTTTTTTCAAATTCTGAAACCGTGTTGCCTCTACCCCTGAACCAGTTTCCGCTGCGGAGTATAGATAGAACGGATTTTTCGGCAGTTTTGTCCCAGACTGGCCAACTGGGAAAGGATTTAGTTCTGACAGGCCGACCGCCTAAGATTGCAAGTTTACCGCCTGCTCTTTTGCCGATATTTCCATACGCAGGAATTCCCCCTGATGCGACAGCAGCGATAGTACCTGTTGATGCGGCAGCCAGAAACTCTCGTCTGGTTAAATTGTTCTTATCCATCTTTAACTCCCTTCATTTTGTAAGAAGTTCATTTAATACCCGAAAAACGAGAACGGAATATCAGGGAATCAGCCTGGTATATCGATAATCTGGTGGTCTGACGGCTTCAACCCTTTCTTGTACCTGCCCATACCAATCCGATTGGGCTTGTACTCGCTGACTAAATCGACCTTGCTTTTGGCCGGAATCTTATCTTCCATACCCATAGCCCAGTAGCAGGCGTTCACAAGAAGACGGCGGAATCCTTCGCTCTTCAGGTCGTCCCCGTGTCCCATCGTCGTGGTAAAAACGCGGCAGGTCTTGCCCTTTTCACCCGTGTAAGTCTTGAGCCAGGCCACAGGCACCGGTTTTTTCTTTAGGTTAGGTTTATCTTTCGGGTTCATACCCAAAAGCACGTGCCCCATAATCAGCGGTTTGCAGTCACCGTGTAGTGTGGTAATGCCATACACATCCGATGGTCCCCAGATGTCTTCACACCCTTTCACTATTGCGTGGTTCTCCATACCCCTTGCCACCACTCCGCGAGTGCTTTCTCTCCCGTGGCCTCCATAATGGCCGGCCCAGGTCTCTCCTAAAACCTGACGTCCGTACCCGCCTTTGAATTTGTTGTCTCGAAAACTGTACTTGGCATATGGACTATTCTTGTTCTTTCTGTAATAGAACGCGTGCGTCGCCGTCCTTAAGCCCACGATCGGCTTGCCCGAATTTGTGTAATCGATAATGTGTTTCATCTGCTCGTCGGGCAGCTCACGAAAACGCGTGAATATTACCATCAGGTCCGCCGTCTTGAGCGCCTCAAGGCCGGGGATATTTTCCTGCGCCCCCGGGTCTATCTCGCCGGTCTCCTTGTCTAAGGAAAACAGTGCAGTACACTTGAAGCCGTGATGCACAGCCATTATCTTCGCAAGCATCGGCATCGAGTCCTCCGACCGGTATTCATCATCGCCGATGACAAAAACGATGTGTTTACCCTTGCCCGGCCCCCTTTTGCCTTTAAACACAACCCAGGGCTCATCGGCGTTCACCTGACAGCCTAACAGCCAGCTCAGCCCCACGAACACCAACGTCCAAAGCTTAACTGTATGTTTCATCTTGTTCATCTTCACACCCTTTCATTTTTAATCATCACATTACATTCGATGGACAACCAAGTATGTCAGTATATCAAACCCTGCTTCATTTTTCAACCCTGTTAATAGGCAAAATTCGAGTTTTTTCGCTGTCCAGGGCTGAAATCCCCAAAAGGAAGCCAAATATAGTTGCAATTTCGAGGCACATTTGGTATACTAACGAAACCAAATTTCAGCGGTATACCTAAGCAAGTTTAATGGAAATATAAGTTTAGGAGTAATATCATGTGCAGGAAACTGAATTTTCCAATTCTTTTTGTTCTGGCATTAGTATTATGCCCGGCGTGGAGTACTGTTGGCCAGGCGGAGGTTCCAAAACCGGTGGGTTTCTGGAGCTTTGAAGGTAACACGGCCGATTCGGGAAGGGGCGGTAACAATGGAATTCTCAAGGGCAGTGCGAAGCTTGCGGTCGACCCGGAGCGCGGCAAGTGCCTGAAGTTAGACGGTGATGGTTATGTAGATATCCCATCGGGTGTTACCGAACTGGGCGCCGCAGATTTTACGATTGCGGTATGGATTAAAACCACCAATAACGGAGGGCCAATTTTATCCAAATCCAACGGGAACGCTGAGTGGGAGAAAAGGGAGAAGGAGCTTTACATCGCCGATTCAGAGATATCAGAGGGAGAAGGTGATGGGACAGTCGAATATGTAGGTCACAGCTGTGAGTGGGTCCGGGGTGATATACGCACCGATGATGGCCAGTGGCACCATATAGCCCTAACCTGGGACGCTGACGAAGAGGACGGCTGCGTGTACGTAGATGGAGTGGAAGGCACCGATGATGTGGGCTTTCTCGGGCTGGCAGATAATGAGGGGGACACGGTGAGGATCGGTTTTTCAGAAAGCGTACATAGCGGCAGTAACTTTGTAGGCCTAATCGACGATGTAGCCATATTTGATGTAGCGCTGACTGCTGAGCAAGTGGTTGAGCTTAGAAAACTTAGTGGTGGAGACAAGATAAAGGTGACAACGCCCGCTCCGCCGAAGGACAAGCCGATAACGCTTGACACGGACCCAAATCTTGCCGGCTGGTGGAAGTTTGATGACGTTGCCGGTAAAACCGCCGCAGATTCTTCCAGGCATGGCCGTAAGGGCGCGCTCAAGGGCGACCTGTCGTTCGACAAAAATTCGGTCCCAGGCAGGACAGGCAAAGCCCTGAAACTGGATGGCGGTGATAATTACATTGAGATAACCAAATATAAGGGCGTTACCGGTACGCGGCCTCGAACAGTGGCGGTGTGGATTAAGACGACGAGCTCCAGGGGTGAAGTTATCTCGTGGGGCGCGAGGGACTACGGTAAAATGTGGAAATACTGTTTCATAAGGGGTCGTTTAGGCGTGACGCCCCATGGCGGATACTACTACATTAACGATGCAGTACACGACGATAAGTGGCATCATGTGGCTGTGGTGGTCGTAGAGGCCGAGCTGCCGAACCTGCACGATGATGTCAGGCTTTATAAGGACGGTATCCCGGCGGAAATCCATGACATTGGCCTTCTTGACCTCTGGCCGATTGAGACCGGTGCCGAACTCGACGTCACGATAGGTCGGCGATTCAAAGGTCTCATCGATGACGTTCGTATCTACGACCGTGCACTGTCGGAGGACGAGATAAAGGCTATTTTCACGTTGAAGAGTAATCGCCCACTGGACAAATCCAGACGATAATGCCGAAGATGTGGACCAAGATGCGGGCCTTAAGTAGGCAGTGAGCAATCATAGTCACCTGGCCGACAAGGCCTGAACGATTACGAAAGGAGATGAACAATGGAGAACAAACGAGTGACCCGGCGCCAGTTTATGCGCGATAGCGCGATGGCTGCAGCGGGTGTGGCCGTGGGTCTGGGCGCCGCAGGTGGGCAAAGCGTCAAGGCCGCCCGTCGTGCGGCGGTTGATACATCCAAGATTCTCAGTTACAACGAGAATATGCTCTACCGCCGGCAGGGCAAGACGAATCTGATGGTCTCGGCAGTGTGCCTTGGTGGGCACTCGCGAAGCAACGTGGAGCAGCGGACCGAAATCGTCAGCCGATGCATCGACGCAGGCATCAATTATATCGATGCGTGCACGAGGAGCGAGGTGATTCGAGATGCCAAGGCCCTGAAGGGCCGCCGCGACAAGATGTACCTATCCCTGTCCTACTGCGGCCGAGAGACGCGCAACGAAAACTACCGCACCTCCACGAAGCTGATGGAAAGCCTGGACTCACTGCTGAGGGAGTCGAAAGAGGAATACACTGATTTGTGGCGTATCACCTGTTACGAGCCGGGCGGCAGGCACTCATTCAATACAGCTTACGAGATGGTTGAGGCGCTTGAGACAGCGAAAAAGCAGGGCAAGGCCCGTTTCATTGGGTTCTCCACACACGACCGCCGGTGGATAAAGTTTATGATTGAATACTTTCCTCAAATTGACTGTATCTGCTTTCCCTTCACCACTATGAGTAAGAGGGCTCCAAAAGACAAATACAGTGTGTTCCCGGCTCTGAAGAAGTGTGACGTGGGGGCTTTCGGGATTAAGCCTTTTGGGGCTGCATCGTTATTTACGGGCGACCGAGAAGAGAACAACCAACGTGCGCGTCTGGCTATCCGGTACATCCTGCTCAGCAATACGGTAATCCCGATTCCGGGCATGAACAGCATCCATCATGTTGATAACGTGGTCAAGGCCGTAAAAGAGCGCCGCGAACTCGACCTAAAAGAAAGGGCCGAACTGGAAAACGCCAGCAAGCAGATGTGGGCTAAATTACCACCCCACTATCAATGGCTCAAGGACTGGGAATACGTCTAATCGATAACGTCCGGCCAATTAGGTTTTCGCGATGAGAGTGAGCAGCAGTGCCTACCCAGCCGCTTAAATTAATACCAGGGCAGAAAGTATGAAATACTGTTTCTTGATGCTTGTTCTGGCGGCAGTGGCCGTTGCCGGAACGGGCTGTGAGCCCCGCCCCTTTGGCAAAGGGCGGGGTGAGCAAATAAAGACCAAACATAAACCGCAAACAAATACAGAAACAAAGACCAGCCAGGAACCCGTAACGGATGACGAGCCCCTGCTGCTGCTTGATGAGGAAGAAGAGTTTGTCTCGCCGGGTGGGACTGTAGCTGATAACAGTCGCTGCCACGTTTGCCATATGAACTATATACAAGAGGATATCGCCGTTATCCACGCACTGGCCAACATTGGCTGCGCGGATTGCCACGGCGACTGTGATGCTCATATTGCTGACGAGTCCTGGGCGTGGGGCGGAAAGGGCACGCCGCCAGGTATTATGTATCCTCGGGCGAAGATTAACCCGTTCTGTATGGGCTGTCACCCCGCGGACAAGATCGATGCCGAGCAGCACAAACCTCTCTTCGCCGGCACCGGCGAGAAAAAATATTGTACCGACTGCCACGGTAACCACCGCCTGGCCCATCGTAAATGCAAATGGAAGTAGCTTGTCTGTTTCACCCAGCCCCTGCGGCAGGGGCGGGGTTCACCCGGATTTCATTCGAGTGTTGTTTCTAAGTATTTTAGTGAAATAGAAGTTCAGTAAGGCAGTTGAATGGCCGAAATATTAGTTTGGAAGTTACAAAGGTTTTTCAGTAGAATAAGTTGTTATGTTTTGTAAATAGATTTAAGTAGGAGATATGAGATGAAGCGATATGTCTTGAGCATTGTGTTAATGACTATGTTTGTCTCAACAGCGGCGTTTTCTCAGGAGCCTGGACCAGAAGATATAGAACACAAGATGAATCTGCGCAATATGCAGTTGGAACTGGAAAAACGCGAATCGGAATTTGGCTTCCAGGAAAAAATGCGAGAGCTTGAGCTGGAGGAACGAAGGATTGAGCTTGAGCGCGAGCGGAGACCACAAGAGCATCCGCGTCATCGGAAGCACCACCGCAAGGGAGGGATGGTTCCATTTGTCATCGTGTGTCTTGTTGTCCACCTTCTCGTGGCGGTCTGGGTCTACAAAGATATACGCGAGCGGAACTCCGGCTCCGGTATATGGATAGTGATTGCGCTTCTGACCGGCCTGTTCGGGGTATTGGCATACGCTATCGTTCGCCTTGGTGACATTCGCCGAACGAAATCGTGAGTGGAACATTCCCTGTTGGCGCTGCGACCACTGAACGAATAGACCGGTTTCGGGGGAAAAGGAAAGCTGGTTTTGCAATACCGCTCAGGCTAACCTCTCAACTGCCTCAGCGACCAGCTCGCTTATCGGCAGATGTTGTGGGCAGCAAGCTTCCGCAAGTTTGTAATCGGTACGGAGCAGCTTGTTTCTTACCTTGCCCGGAATTTGGGCGAAAAGCTCTCTTGCTCTATCCTGCTCACCATAGCTGTTGTAGTACATCAAATACCGCATAATGTCACTGACATAAGGCGTATCCGGCAAAGCTGAGTCACAGATGTATGCACAGCCGGCACAATAACCGCTGCAGGTCGTCTCGGCGTATTCCCTGAAGACCACCATATCTGCTTGAGTAAGTTTGGTTTTGTCCAGCACTGCTGCAACGTTTGAAGTTAAATGAGCGATATTCCTCATCCCCACGCACACAGAGCTGAACCTTTTATCCTGAAGTACAACTTTTATCTTTGCCTGTTCCCTGGTAAAACCTCGCTTCAGGAAGTGTTCGACCAGTTTTTTATCCTCTTTGGTTCTAACTCTCTGGCCCATTCCCAGAGTCTTTATAGCCATAAGACCCTTGCCGGCTTTATGACACGCCTCAATAGCAGCGTTCAACTTCTTGTCCTGCATCAAGCGAAAATTGTAGATTGTCATTGCCACTTCAATCCAGTCAAGCTTAGCTGCAGCGGCAAGGACCTGGGCCATATTTTGATGGGTACTGATACCAAAAAACCGTATGAGTTTCCGCTTCTTTGCGCTTTCGGCCCATTTCTTCAGCTCCTTCGTTAATAGTGCAGGATCAGGACACTGGTGAAAGCCGTAGTACAGATCGATGTAATTCGTGTTCATTCTTTTTAGAGACATCTGAAGACGCTCTTCCACTTGCGCTACGGTTCTCGCGCCCGATGCCTTGCTGGAAATGAATAATTTCTTTCGGGCCTTTGGATTCTTAGCGAGGAACTTACCTATACCAAGCTCACTGTTTCCACCCACATAGTTGTGTGCCGTATCCCAGTAGAAAACACCCCACTGAGGAGCCTTTCTTAAGACTATTTGGTTCGTAAGAAGGTCTTGATTTCCACCTAAGCACAGGCACGGAAGCTTAATGCCTGTCTTACCTAATTTTCGTTTCGGCACCTGCGGGAGTTTGGTTTTTTTCGGCTTTCCTGGAGCATTAGGGTCAACAGCGTTCGGCTTACCTGTGCCGGCTTTTGCTTCAGCCGAGGCAAAAACAGAGCCCAACCCCGCAGCCCCCATCGTTTTCAAAAAATTCCTTCTATCGATTTTATTGCGTTCTTCTTTCATCACATCAGACTCCAAAAAACAAGTTTTAGTGCATATCCAGCCATTTCCGAAGGGCTATTACTTGCTAAATTATACACACATTTTTCAAAGGTGCTTAGATTATTCTTGAGTTATTCTTCCTGGTCCGGTGCCAACCCTGGACCTATCAGCGTTTCTTGAGCGTCACGCTGATCCCGCCCCCCTGTCCGTAAAAGATTGTTTCCAGGTCGGGATTGGCGGTGACCGCCTTGACGTAGTTCTGGATACCAGATCCCCTGCCGCCACGCATACTGATGTTGTGGGCCAGAATCAGGCCCCCGGGACGCACCAGCGGCAGTAGCTTGTTGAGGTAGTCGACATAGCCTTCCTTGTCCGCGTCAATGAAAACGACGTCGATTGGGTCTTTGAGTTTCGTGACTTCCTCGTGGGCGTCACCCTCGATGAGCGTGACGAGCTTATCGACACCGGCCCGTTTGAAGTTCTCGCGTGCCAGCGAGGCCCGACGGGCATCGATTTCATAGGTAGTCAGCCTGCCATCCGTTTTACGCAGTGCAAGGCAGAACCAGATGCCCGAGTATCCGTTGGAAGTGCCTATCTCGACGACGTGCTTGGCGCCGACTGTCTCCGTCAAGAGCCGCAGCAACCTGCCGTCTTCTATCGGGACGTTCATCATCCCTCTGCGCTGGTTTCTGTCCATATCGTCAAGGATGTTCAGGATTTTTTTCTCTGCCTCCGTCTTTGGTAACGGTGAACTTTCTATGGACGATGCGCCGGCCCGGCCTGGCATAGGCCGGCCTTGACCGGGACGCATACCTCTGCGCTGCCTGCCCAGCCCATCCGATGGGCGGGGCCTGGGTGTTTGCCGTGCGGCAGGCTCGTCCCGCCCCTCGGAGAGGCGGGGCTCGTCATTCCTTTCCTGGGCTATTAAGTGTACAACTCCTGCCAATAAAACCACCACTGCAATGCCCAACATAATCTTCTTTAACATTTCCTGCTCCTTTCCAAATTAGGGTTTCTTTTCGTTCTAACATACCGGATTTGCACAGATATAGACGAATCCAAAGAGGAACTTTATTGCACTTTTTAAGGAAAATTCGCAAAAAATATGGGGCGAAGCTCGTTCGCATCCCAACAATATCCCAGAAAAAAATTGACAACGCTGTCAACTTGCTTAATAATCAATCCATAAAGTGCCCAAACCACTGATAATTACAAGCGGTGTCCCGCACCAATTAGGCGTGAGCCTAAGCTCAATTGGTGCGGGATGCCCCTCTCAACGGAGGTCAACGATGAAAAAAAATCTTCTCATATCGCTCTTTGCTACTGCCTTGATTGTTAGTGCTGCCGGCATCTCACCCGCCCTGGGAACGCAACAGGATTTTTCGCCGAAGCCGGAGGAGCAACAACTGCCTCAAGCTATGCACTCGGCGATGAAGGAATTGCCCGGCATAACAGTCGGGAAAGAGAACGCGGACCTCATCGGAAACGATAATCGGGTGTTGCAGGCGGCAGTCGATTACATCGCCGGTCTGGGAGGCGGCATCGTTGAAATCGGTGAGGGTGAGTATGCTATGCACGATTCGCTGCACCTGCGCTCGAACGTTACCGTCCGGGGTAAGAAAGGCAAAACAATTTTGCGCAAAGCGGACGGGGTTACATCCACTCTGGCCCTTGACGGCGATTTCGGTGAGCAGCAGGTCACGGTGAAAGAGCCAGCCGGCTTTGCGGTTGGGTATGGGGTGGCCATTTGGGACGACCATTCAGGCGGATTTCATACCACCGTCGCTCGCATCACCGGACGCAATGGAAATACGTTCTCCATTGATAACCCGCTGATGGCAGACTGCATGGTGCGCAACAAGGCTAAGGCCGCAACGGTCTTTCCTGTTATCAGTGCCTACAACCTTGAAGGAGCACGAATTGAAAACCTCATTATCGAAGGCAACAAGGAATCCAATGTTCACTTGAACGGTTGCCGAGGTGCGGGAATTTTTCTTTATCGAGCTTTCGGGACGGTCATTAAGGGCTGTTTGGTTCGCAATTATAACGGGGATGGAATCAGTTTCCAGCAGTCTAATGATGTTACCGTGGTCGATTGCATTTGCGAAGACAATGCTTCTCTGGGTCTCCATCCTGGAAGCGGCTCACAACGCCCCATCATCCGCAAGTGTATCGCCCGCCGTAATGGAACCGACGGTCTGTTTTTGTGCTGGCGGGTTCGGCATGGTTTGTTTGAAGAGAATATTCTGGAAGGGAACGGTCGATTCGGTATTTCCATCGGGCACAAAGATTCCGACAATCTGCTTCGTCGCAACCGTGTTCGCTTGAACCATCGGGACGGAGTCTTTTTCCGCAAAGAGTCGTTGGGAATGGCCGCCCATCGCAATCGCCTGGAAGAGAATATCATTGAAAACAATGGGACCGGTGGAGAAGCCGCCGGGATTTGCATTCGAGGGCAAACGAACAACCTGGTATTCAAAAACAACATCATTCGTGACACCCGAACGGATGGAGCACAAACGCAAACCACAGGGATTCGCATCGAAGAGCAAGTGGGAAAGCTTATCCTGGACGGGAATAAAATAGAGGCGAAAATCCGGATTGACGACCGGCGGGCGTCGAAATCAAAATAGAGCATATTCATCCGGGAAAACATTGGTTCGTTTGTTTATGTATGGGAGAACAAAAATGAGACAGTTGATATTGAATCTGAAATTACCGGTCAAGATATTTTCAGCGATTCTTTTACCCTGCCTGGTTTTGGGATTCGGTAATTACATATCGGCCGCGAATGACGACCGTTTGCCCCTACCGAAGAAATCGAAGAAAAAAAGCTATGTCAAGATAGCAACAATCGGGCCTCGGCCGTTGTCGATAGACGTAAATACTGAGCCGCAGAAAGTGGTTGATAAAATGATATCGCACTGGCGTAACAGGTTTGCCCAGGTTTTGCCGGACCGGCCTGACCTGATAGTTGTCCCGGAAGCCTGTGACCGACCAGCCGGTTTTGGCCTCGACAAACGGCTGAAATACTATCGTGTGCGCAAAAGACAGATACAGGACTTCTTCGCCAGGGTCGCAAAAGAGAATAATTGCTATATCGTATATTCGGCAGCCAGGGAGATGATGGACGGCAGCTGGCGTAACTCAAGCGTAATGCTTGACCGAACAGGTAATATCGCAGGCATCTACAATAAGAATCATGTCGTTATAGAAGAAACCACGAAAGCCGGTATTCTCTGCGGCAGGGATGCTCCGATTATTGATTGTGATTTTGGCCGGGTCGCTTTTGCTATATGCTTTGACCTGAACTTTGACGAATTAAGATTAAAGTACGTCAAGGCCAGGCCGGATTTAATTATTTTTTCATCGATGTATCACGGAGGATTGATGCAGGCATATTGGGCCTATTCTTGCCGGTGCCATTTTGTTGGTGCTATTGCCGGCAGAGCAACGCCCTCTGAAATTTACAATCCTTTAGGTCAGGTCGTTACCTCCAACACTAATTATTTTGATTTTGCCGTTGCTGCCGTCAATCTGGATTGTGCCCTGGTACATCTGGATTATAATTGGCAGCGCCTGAGGAAACTCAAAGCTAAGTATGGGCCAAAAGTTAAAATAACCGACCCGGGCTGTCTGGGTGCGGTGTTGGTTTCCAGCGAAGACGAGAAGATAAGTGTGGAAGAGATGGTCAAAGAATTTGAAATAGAGCTACTGGATGATTATATGGCGAGAGCATTAGCACATCGGCACAAGCCGGGAAATATGGAATAAGGAGAAGAAAATGAAATCAGTAAATCGTCGAGAGTTTATGAAGGGTTCAATAGGCGCCGTCGCAACATTAGCAACGTTGTCCCAAAGAAGAAGTTTTGCGGCAAACGACAAGGTGATTATTGGAGTGATGGGACTTGGCGGCCGGGGGACATACCTCGCAGAGAAGTTTGCGAGCAGGCCCGACGCTGAGGTCGCATATCTTTGTGATGTAAATACCCGGCGCTTTGCCAGAGCAAGAAGTGTGGTGGAAGAGGTCCAGGACAGAAGGCCAAAGCTGGTGCAGGATTTTCGAAGGATTCTTGATGACTCCAGTGTGGATGTGCTTATCAACGCAACCCCCGACCACTGGCATGCCCTTGGGACCATTATGGCCTGCCGGGCGGAAAAAGATGTCTATGTGGAAAAGCCCCTTGCCCATAATATCTGGGAGGGGAGAAAAATGGTTGAGGCGGCGCGAAGATATAAGAGGGTTGTGCAGGTAGGAATGCAGACACGCAGTGCACCGTATATGAAAAACGCTGCCGAATACATACGAGCCGGCAAGCTTGGGGACATTCACCTTGTTCGTGTTTTTAATATGATGCAGCATTCAGCACAGAGAAAAGGGCCTGACCAATCTGTTCCGGACGGATTTGATTACGATATGTGGTGCGGCCCTGCCCCCTGGCAGCCCTACAATCCGAGCCGCCGCTGGATAAACCAATGGGAGTATAGTTGCGGCGCCATAGCCGGTGATGCCGTTCATCAATTGGACCTGGCAAGATATCTAATCGGTGATAAACCTTATCCCGATACGGTTTCCCACGCAGGGGGAGTCAACGCCCTCCAGGATGGCAGGGAAATTCCGGATACTCAGTTAGCAACGTATGAATACGGCAAACTTACGTTGCTGTTTGAAGCTGCTCTCTGGACACCTTATATGAAGAAAACACCTCAGAGTACCCGGGATTCTGACAAATTTCCCAACTGGCCGTTCAGCAGTACTAAAATTGAAGTATTGGGTACCGAAGGCTTTATGTATCTTGGCAGACATGGTGGGGGATGGCAGGTCTATGATTCGAATGATAGGTTAGTTCATTCAGAATACGGACGCCAGGCAGATAAGGAGCACCAGGATAATTTCATCGATTGTATTCGCACCCGCAATATTCCTAATGCGGATGTCGAACAAGGCCATTATTCTGTGTTACTCTGTCATCTGGCTAACATATCGTATCGCCTCGGCAATCAAAAACTGAAATTCGACCCCAAAACCGAAACGTTTGTAAATGCCCCGGAGGCCAATAAATACTTAAAACGCACGTACAGGCATCCCTGGGTAATACCTGATAAAATATAAAGACCGCTAAAGGGGGCCACCATTTTGCAATAAGTCGCAAAATAAGAACCCTGGTAAATAAAAGTTACCCGGCAACAAGGAGGACACATATTATGAGATCTCTGCAAACAAAGATAGTCCTGATAGCGGTTTCTCTCCTGATAGCGGTGACTACTGCGGCTGCTAAGGAAAACTGGCTGCAGTTCAAATACGATTGTCGGCACTCGGGCAATGTACCCGGCAGAAGCGTTACTACACCACTTGGATTGGTCGGTGCGGTTCCGTTGACGGATGCTGTCTTCACAGCGCCGGTGGTGGCGGATGGACGTGTCTATGTGGTGGATGGAGCAGGCGTGGCCTTTTGTATCGATGCCGCCACGCTGCGTGTTGTATGGAAATTTGAGACCCCCGGTGGTAAGGCCAACTGTAACAACGTGTCGTCGCCGGCCATTGCAGGACGTTACCTTCACTTCGGTACAATGGCCGGCTCCTACTACGTTCTCGATACGGCCAATGGAACCGTAGTCAAAGAAATCGCCTGCGGCGAGCCAACTTTCAGCACCCCCGTAGTAGCCAATGGTAGGGTCTATTTTGCCACGCTCGGTTCGCACGTCTATGCCCTTGAGCCTGACGGGACAATTTGCTGGGTCTGGGATTTCGTCAAGGAGATTATAAGCTTTACCGGTAATCGTTGGAGCGGCAAGGATTGGCGCAAGCACAGGAAAGGAAGGGTGATGCCGAGCGACCAGTTCTGCTGTTCGAGGAACCTGTCGATGTATGATAAGATGCTCGTTGTCCCTGCGGGTGGGTCGGTTGTTTGGCTGCAAGACCTCGGCAACAGCGCCGAGGTTCGCGCAGTGCAGGCCCCGCGCAATATCACTCTTGGGCTGAGCATAGGCGAAACAGGAGCGGTCTATCGGCAATGGACCCTGTTAGACAACAGGGGCAGAGTAGACATACTCCGACTTCGTGACGGCAAGGTGGACAGTGACTATGTCCGTGGAACCAGGACCAGTACGCGCGGCGGCCTGCTAAGTTTTTGCTCGGTGAGCCTGCGTGGTCAGGATGTTTATCGGTGCCGACCGGAAGAGGGCTTTGCTTTCTGCAGGCATTCTCCCGGCCGGGAGACTCAGTATCTGGGAGGCTACCCGTCGATTGCGCCGCCTATCCTTCTTCGCAACACGGCTGTTTACGGTGGTCTGGACGGAACTCTTTATGTCGTGCCCCTGTCCGGCAGCAGTAAGATTTGGACATTTAAGACCAGCTTCGGGAAAGCAATCTCGGCTCCCGCTGCCGTGTGTGATGGTCGGATTTACTTCGGCTGTGAGGATGGGTACCTGTACGTCCTGGGGGCGGAAGGTAAAGCACCGCTGCCATCGAAAGACCTTCAACTTTGGAAGATTCGGAGCCCACTTACAAGCAAACTGGCCGACCCTGAATACGACCGGTTTACCAGCTTCGGCAACTGGGCAAATACGAATGTGGATAATCAGGGAATAGGACCGCCTTTCAAAATCAATTGGGTTCGCCGGTACGAAGGCACAAGCAAGCACTTTTCCACGTTCGGCGGTGGGCGGATGTACACCCACACCGCGGAGGGCCAAATCTTCGCCGTCGAGCAGGAGACCGGTCGGTTATTATGGCGGAAGTACTCACCCGGCGTGCACATCTGCTATACCTCACCCCTTTACGTAAAGGGGCGTCTGCTGGTTCCTCAGGCCGGGCTCGAGAAATGCCGCCTGCGCTGCTTGGACGCGGCGACCGGAAAGCTGCTGTGGGAAGCCCCTTTCGCCGGCTCACCAAGCTGGAACCGACAATTACCTCCGATTGTGCACAAGAACCTCGCCATTTATATGTTTGGCACGGGCAGATACGGCAAGTACGCGCCTGAAGGAACCGGAGAGAAAAAAATAGACTGGCTTTTCGAACATCAGGATAATCCTAATTTTCCCCAAAGCCATAAACCTTTGCTGCGGGCGTATGACCTGGACACCGGCAAGGAGGTTTGGACGAGGGATTTTTCCGAGTTTGGTTCCGGTGGCGATGATGCCGGCTTGTGTCTGATGGATGAGACGCTTTATTACTCCTGCTATTTCGGCTATTCAGCAAAGACAAAAAGAGGTCTTCCGAGAGCAAAGGGCCTCACCGCAGCTATTGACCCGGTGACCGGCCGGGTTATTTGGCTGACGACCAGGTACTTCATTCATGGGGGCTGCACCATCTCTGGAAAGGATGGGCGGCTGTACCTCGGTGGGTACAACAAGCTCGAGGCAGGACAAAGCCTCGTGTGGTGTGTGGACGCCCGGAACGGTTCGTTGCTCTGGAAGTCCGACCCTGTCCGGGAAGCAATTCACGTGGTCACAATAGGCCCGAGATTTCTCTTTGTGCATGCTCAGTATAGAAACGGCTTTCTGATAGACAAAGATACCGGCAAAATCCTGACCACCCTCACCAAAGGCTATAAGTGCACGCGGTTCACCCTCTCAGAGCCTTACCTGCTTGGTTCCAACATGGACATATATGATTTGTCGGATGTGGGAGACATCGAACTGGTGTCTTCGGGACCGCGTCTGGACCCAAGCGAATGCATTGGCACGGTCGTGTCAAACGGCCGAATTTTCTATGCGTGCCATGGTGGCGGGATGCAGGTCTCCCAGGTATGTGGAGTAGAGGCTGATTCGTTTGCCGCTCCATGGCAGACCACCTCCTCCTCAGCAGTCCGCTTGGGGACGCCTTACGGCGTTGCCCCGTAACAAAACTGCTCAACCCCGCCTCTGCCGCAGGGGTCGGGGTCAACGTAAAGAGGGATAATTTCTTGTAATCCACGTCAAATCAGATATACTTGCTCATCAGGATATCAGGGTATCCGAATACCAAGTTATCAGGTTTCCTGGTTCCCTGATTGGTTGATATGAGACAGTATTTGAAAATAAAGATTCTCGCCGTGCTGCGCACTTGGCGCAGCAGGAAGGAGGGTGTTCGATAACAACTTCAAACTCGTTTCGGTTAAGTGTGAGTCTTTTTTTAGGCCTGTTTCTTATGGCCGCGGCCGGCGCAGCAGACTGGCCGACCTATCGTCGCGACAACGCACGCACGGGCTGCGCGTCCGAATCGCTTGCGGCACCACTGGCCCTGCAGTGGGTTTACACGCCGGTTTATCCTCCTTGCCCGGCCTGGTCGGGACCGGCCAAGCGCCCGCGGGAGGGTTTCAAACTGCGCCATCGGGTGATTTTCGACGACGCCTTCCAGGTAGCCGCAGTTGGTAACGTGGTCTATTTCGGTTCTTCAACTGACAATAAGGTCTACGCCCTCGATGCTGCCACGGGCGAAGAACGCTGGTCTTTCTTTACCGGGGGTCCGGTTCGCCTCGCACCAACGGTCGCCAAAGACCGCGTGTTTGTTGGTTCGGATGACGGCTTCGTCTACTGTCTGAAAGCCGCCGACGGGCGACTGGTCTGGAAAAAACGCGGAGGGCCGAACGATGAGAAGCTTCTGGGCAGTGGGAAGATGATTTCACGCTGGCCTATCCGAACCGGCGTGCTCGTCCAGCCCCTTTCCCAAGGGGCGGGGCTCGTCGATGAAGGTATCGCCTATTTTGGCGCTGGAATCTTCCCCTATGAAAATGTTTACCTCTGCGCCGTCCGCGCAGACGACGGGAGCACCATCTGGAAAAACGATACCATCAGCCAGGAAAACGCTAACCGCAATGACCTCTCACCACAGGGATACTTGCTGGCCACCAGGACACAACTTTTTGTGCCGTCCGGCCGGGCCTTGCCCGTCGCCTTCGAACGTGCGACGGGGCAGATGATTTTCGACCGCAAGTACGGGTGGAGGGGTGAGCAGACCGGAGGCGTCATCGGCGGCACCTACGCCCTGTTAGCCGACGAGCAAATCTATACGGGTACGCAGCACCACCTCTTAGCCCTCGACCAGAAGACCGGCAAGACGGGCTTCGGCTGGTTTCCGGGCCGGCGCCTCGCGGTGGTGGGGAATATGGCATATATGGCAACAGGACGTGAACTCGTGGCTATGGACCGCTCGAAGTACGCCGGGGCCAGCCGGCGTCGAAATGCTCTGGAGTTTAAGATAAAGGGGCTGCGAAGTAATGTCCGGAGAGCGAAGGGCGAAAATCGCCGGAAACTTGAACAACAACTAAAAGCTGCGGAGGAAGAGTTGAGACGGCACCGACAGCAGAACATCGTGCCGACGGTCAAGTGGCGCGTGCCGAGCGAGTGCGACGCGGAACTGGTCCTGAGCAGAGACCTGGTCTTCGCCGGTGGTCAGGGCGAGGTTAATGCTTTCGACCGAAAGAGCGGCAAGGCCGTTTGGGACGCGAAAGTCGACGGCAAGGCAAGGGGCCTGGCCGTGGCCAATGGACGCCTCTACGTCAGCACCGATACGGGAAAAATTTATTGTTTTGCTTCAGTTAAGGTAGCAAAAGGAAAAACCCACGTGCCCAGGGTGTCCCTCCCTCCGGTCGTCAATCCTTATCCTGAAGATGAACTCACTGAAGTCTACGAAGCCGCCGCCGAAGCCATCGTCAGGGAGACGGGTATTACGAAAGGTTATTGCCTTGTTATCGGTGCCGAACGTGGCCGACTGGCCTGGGAACTGGCCCGACGCACGGAACTGACGATTATCGGGGTCGAGCCCGACCCGCAGAAAGTCCGGGCAGCGCGACTGGCCCTGGACGCAGCGGGCCTGTATGGCGAACGGGTGAGCATCGACCAGGGAAATCTTTCGGTGCTGCCGTACTCGAACTACTTTGCCAATCTAATCGTTTCTGACAGCCTGCTTTTAACGGGGAAGATTCCCGGTAATCCCGGCCAACTTGCCCGGCACCTGAAACCGTGCGGCGGCGTCATTTGCCTGGGTGTGTGGCACGGCCATCCTGGCCGTGTTTCCATGGGCTGGAAGCCCATGCCACAGGCTGATGTCCTATCTCCCGAACAACTGCGCCGGTGGCTGGCGCGGTTGGAATTGGGCCAATGCCAGGTAAGTGAGACGAATGGCCTCTGGGCGAAATTGAGGCGCGGGCTGCTGCCGGGTGCCGGCAAATGGACACACCAGTATGCCGAGCCGGGCAACACAGCTTGCAGCGATGACCGTATCCTGGCTGGACCGCTGGGGCTGCTGTGGTTCGGCGAGCCCGGGCCCGCGCCGATGGTCAATCGTCACGACGCCGCTACTGCGCCCCTTGCGCTCAACGGCCGCCTGTTCATCCAGGGCGAAAATATCGTTATGACCTACGACTCTTACAATGGGGTCCTGCAATGGAAACGCAATATCCCGGGCGCTATGCGCACGCGGCTGAAAAGAAGCGAATGTGGCAATCTGGCTGCTTCGGAAGACAGTTTCTTCATCGCAGTGGGCGACAAATGCCTGCGGCTCGACAGCGAAACGGGCAAGACCCGCGCGACCTACGATATACCTCCTGCATCCGAAGCTGTATCGCGCAAGTGGGGATACATCGCCTATGTTGACGGCATCCTCTACGGCAGCGCGATGACGCGACTGGGTGTCTCAGATTCGGTTTTCGCCATTGATACGCGAGACGAAAAGGCCCTCTGGACGTATGAGGGTAAGAATATTGTCAACTTGACCATTGCCATCGGAGACGGGTGGTTATTTTTTGTCGACAGTTCCCTGACTCCAGAGCAGCGGCAGGCGCTGCTGCGGCAGGACAAGTCGCATCTGATGAATCTCAGCAATGAGGAAGCAAAGAAGGCCGAGGGAGCTCAGAAAAAACTCGACGCACGCCTCGCTGTTGCCCTTGACGCCCAAACAGGAGGAAAACTCTGGGAAAAGCCGGTCGATGTGACAGACTGCAGCAAAATCGGAATAGGCGGCGGCGAACTCACGGCTATGTATCGCGACGGCATCGTGGTCCTGTGCGGCGCCAACGCCAACGGCCATTATTGGAGGCAGTTCCTTTCGGGCGAGTTCTCGCGCCGACGGCTGGTGGCGCTCTCGGCGAAGAGTGGCGACGAGTTGTGGGCTAAGGACGCCAACTATCGGCACCGCCCCATTATCATCGGGGACACGGTTCTTGCTGAGCCCTGGGCGTTTGACCTTAAGACCGGCAAGCAAAAGACACGCCGCCATCCGCTGACCGGCGCCGAGACACCGTGGCAGTTCCTGCGGCCGGGTCATCACTGCGGCGCGATTTCGGCCTGTCCACAGATGCTTTTAATGCGCTCAGGCCACACCAGCTACTATGATTTGCGCGACGATAGTGGCATCCGTCATTTTGCCGGACACCGCCCCGGATGCTGGATTAACGCGATTGCCGCCGACGGACTTGCCCTGATGCCCGAAGCTAGCGCCGGCTGCGTATGCCTCCATCCCATAACCTGTTCGCTCGCTCTTGAACCACGCCCGGACTACCAGCGATGGGGAATCTACAGTGCCGGTGGAGCTAATACTCCGGTTCAACGCTTAGCTGTCAACTTCGGTGCCCCGGGCGACAGGCGCGACAAAAATGGTGCATTGTGGTTTGGATACCCGCGACCCGGATTGCCGTCAGACCGCAAGGCGATGGGCTTTTCGCTCGAACTGCAAACGGAATTTCTTGATGGCGGTGGATACTTCCGCCAGAACAGCGAAACGGAACCTGTGGCTGGAACCGACAGCCCGTGGGTGTTCGCTTCCTGTGCTCGCGGGCTCAGGCGATGCCTCCTGCCGCTCTTGGGTGAGGAGGACGAACCCGCTGAATACACGGTCCGACTCTACTTTGCGGAGCTGGAAAACGAGCAAGCGGGCGAACGGGTCTTCGATATCAAGTTGCAGGGCCGGATGGTCCTTGGGGGCTTCGACGTTATGAAGGAGGCCGGTGGCTCCCACAGAGCGGTCATGCGCGAGTTCCGGGGCGTTCGGATTAGCCCCGCCCCTCCGAGGGGCGGGATTAACCGCAACCTGGAAATCGAACTCGTTCCGAGGAACGAGATGGGCTTATCGATGAGCCGGGCGCCGGTCTTATGCGGTGTGGAGGCCAAACAATCAAATATCGAATAACGAATATCAAACTTCGAATTTCGAAATTCCTTGTTGGAAATTCGATATTCACAACCAACGGCAAGAGAACGGGGTGTCCCTTGAAAACGGGGTCAACTTGGAAAGGAAAAAACCTATGAACAGTGATAACCTTTCGAGACGGACTTTTATCCGCAATACTTCTTTGGTGGCTGCGGGGACAATTGCCGGGGCGTTAGCCGGACAGGGATGCACTATAAGCGGTAAAACTAAATCAGGTGAGATAGATACATCGAAGATACTCAATTACAACCCGAAGATGGGCTATCGCCGATTAGGCAAGACCGGCCTGGTTATCTCCGAGGTCAGCCTGGGCGGCCACGGCTCATCCGTTCTTGAAAACCGCATTGAGGTGCTCGAACGCGCAGCCGAATTGGGTATGAACTACCTCGATACCAATATCACCGGTGAATGTGAGCTATACGGCAAGGCACTTCGAGGCAAACGAAAAAACTGGCATATTGGCTTCGCATCCTGGCCGCAAAAGCTTACCGAGGAATACGAGAAGGAGCTTTCCAGCGAGCGCTTCGTCCGCGAGATCGACGGCCGTCTGAAGCACTACAAGACCGACATGCTCGACATCTGGCGGCCCGTGGGCGCCACTTGGGGCCAGGGCCAAACATCCATGCCCACCATGCTTATGGTCAGCCACCGCGTCCTTGATATGGTCGTTGAGGTCTTCGAAAAAGTACGGCAGCAGGGCAAGATTCGCTGGCTCGGCATCTCGGCCCACAACCCTAAGGTTTTCCGTCGTGTGCTCAACGAGTACCCGCAATTCTCGGTGATTATCTTCCCATATCTTTTTCTAACTGAGGAACTCGGTGGTGATAGTCTCCTGAAGCTGGCGCAGAAGAAGAAAGTTGGAGTGGTTGGCCTAAAGCCCTTCGGCGCCGGGACCACCTTCGGTATCAGGCCCCGCGAAATCCACGGCAAGGTGGACAAGAATGCCCATATCCTCGTCAAAAAAATGCTCCAGGAACCTCGCATTTCGGCCGTCATTCCCGGTGTCAATACCACCGAGCAGCTCGAAGAAAATGTCAAAGGGTCCTACGAGCGCGACAAGCCGCTAACCTTCAAGGAAAAAGAAGCCTTCCGCCGGTGCGCTGAAAATTACCACGCTAACCTTACGCAGGAGTACCAATGGCTAAGAAATTGGGAAGTAGTATAAGACAAGTTTTGCTCTTTGGCGTCATCGTTGGATGGATGCCGCTCATCTACTTATGCTCATGCAGTCCGTCCCCCGCTGAAACCGCCCTTCCCGGTGCTAATGCCTCCACACAATTCGACGAGACCAACCCCCTCGGCGCCAATGCGGCCTGCTACGTATGCCACATGACGTTTGTCAAAGAGGAGCTGAGCAAGACTCACCTCCGAGCAGAAATCACTTGCGTCCGCTGTCACGGTCTCAGTGCCGGACACGCAAACGATGAAGACATTGGCGCCACGCCGCCGGACGTCAGCTTCAAGCGCGACCAGGTCAACGCAATGTGCCTCAAATGTCACGAAAGCCACGACCTCCCTCCCGAAGAGGTCGTCGCGGGCCCAGCCCTTCCGAAGGGCGGGGCGGGTGAGTCCCCATCCGTCTGCACTGATTGCCACGGCACCCACAAAATCAACCATATAACCTGCTGCGCCAAGTGCGCAGCACGGCGAGAGGGAGTAAAATTATGATAAAGTTAAGCATGCACGTAGACAACTGGCGCCACTTCGACGTTTCCTATGAGGTCCCCTGTCAGTTTGCAAGGGACCACGAGATGGAGTACGTGGAGTTCGGTACAATCGACGGGGACTACTTCGTTCAGGCGTTAGGGTATAATCCCCATATTCCGCTTCACTCTGACCCGTTGAAACTAAAGGGCTACCTGGATTCGATGGGGTTGAAAGTCTCGCAGCTTGACGCCGCCTATCCAATGTCGTGCCCGGAGGGTCAATACCGCGGGATCGGCTACACCATTCGGACCATCCAGTTCGCCAAGGCCCTTGAATGCCCGTGCGTGGACACCACTGACGGCGGCCGCAAGCCGGAGGGATACACCGATGACGAAGTGATGGCCCTGATGAAGCAATACTACCGCGTGGTGCTGGACTGGGCACAAAGATACGACATCATCATCAATGTCGAGCCACACGGCCCGTACACGACCAACCCGGACACGATGGAGCAAATCCTGAACTTTTACGACTCGCCCCTTTTGAGGATGAACTTCGATACGGGCAACGTCTTCATCGCCGGGCAGGACCCGGTCGCCTTCCTTCGGCGGTTCCGGGACAAGGTCTCACATTGCCACATCAAGGACGTCAGCGAAGAGCTTGCCCGGGCTGTACGCGGCGGGCAGACAGGCATCGCCTCGTCGGTGGTGGGCATTGGTGAAGGGGTCAACGCCGACAACATCGCAGGCTGTATCGAACTGCTCAAGGAGATTAACTGGGACGGCGTCCTGTCCATAGAATGCGAAGCGGCACCCGGCAAGGTCGAGCAAAGCCTCGAGTGGCTCCGTAAACAAATTGCCTGACCCGTCACCCCGCCGGAGGCGGGGAATTTCGAATTTCGAATTTTGAATATAGGAGATATCAGTAAAATGAACCGACGAGATTTTATCAAAACCATGGGGCTGGGTGTCGCTGCGATGGCGATGCCGGGGTGTTCGAGTACTTTGCAGCGGATTACGGGCAAGGCGTCCTCGAAAAGGCCAAACATCATTTTCATCATGGCCGACGACCTCGGCTACGGACACCTGGGCTGCTATGGCCAAAAGCACATTCAAACTCCAAACATCGACAAGATGGCGGAGGAGGGGATGCGCTTCACGCAGCATTATGCCGGCAGCTCGGTCTGCGCGCCGTCCCGGTGCGTGCTGATGACCGGCCTGCACAGCGGACACGCATATATCCGTAACAACAGTGAAGTGCGACCCGAGGGACAGCTTCCCATCCCGGCAGAGACGGTTACTGTAGCAGAGATACTGAAAAAGGCCGACTATGCCACCGGGGCCTTCGGCAAGTGGGGACTTGGCGGCCCGAATTCAATCGGCCATCCCAACAAACAGGGATTCGACCACTTTTTCGGCTACCTGTGCCAGAGGCATGCCCACCATTTTTATCCGGACTATCTCTGGAGAAATGATACAAGAGTCAGCTTGGATGAAAACCGCAATGGTAAAAGAGGCACGTACAGTCACGACATCATCACCGAAGAAGCCCTCGGATTTATCCAGGCAAATAAAGAGCGGCCTTTTTTCCTGTATCTGCCCTATACTATCCCACACGTAGAACTGGCTGTGCCGGAAGATTCGGTGAAGCCGTACCGGGGAAAGTTCAAGGAGATATTGATTAAAGACCCCCGCCCCGGCTATATCAGTTCCGAAGAATCCTTTGCGACCTTTGCCGGTATGATAAGTCGTATGGACGATGGGGTGGGGCAGGTTATGGCACTGCTCAAACGATTGAATATCGACGACAACACAATCGTGTTCTTCACGTCGGACAACGGCGCCCAGGGTGGTCTGTGGCAGCCGTTGGTGAAGATGTTCGATGGCTCTGGTCCGCTGCGCGCGACCAAGGGCAGCCTGTATGAAGGCGGAATCCGTGTACCGATGGTCGTCCGTTGGCCGGGCAAAATAAAACCCCACACGGTCAGCAGCCATATCTCAGCCTTCTGGGATTTCCTGCCGACAGCAGCGGAACTGGCGACGGTTATGCCGCCGGAAAATATTGACGGCATTTCCATAGTACCTACTCTGCTGGGCGCCAAGCAGAAAAATCACGATTACCTCTACTGGGAGCGCCGACGCGCTCAGGCGGTACGCATGGGCAACTGGAAAAGCATACGGTACATATCGAAGGGCAAGCTGGAACTGTATGACCTCAAAGCCGACGTTGGTGAGACCACAAATATTGCTAATCAGAACCCGAAAGTTGTTGCGAAGATTGAAGAATATATGAAGACGGCGCACACACCTTCGCAGCTATTCCCTTTGCTGTAAGTTTTGTCCAGTGTATACAGGGGGGGCATTTTGCAATACGTCGCAAAATGAGAACCCGGAAAAATGCCTTCGGGAGAATTAAGAATGGAGCATTCTAAATTCTTCATTCTAAATTCAAAATTCTAAGCTGCCCCCTTTGATGCGTCGCAACTGTTTAAATCGCTGTGGCCGTTTGAAAGAGGGTACCTGGGTAATAGTCTTCTCGTATAGGGCTTTGAGACGTTTGACAACATCTGGGTGCTGCCTGGCGACGTCATGCTGCTCGGCAGGGTCGGCTTCAATGTCGAACAGCATCATATCTTTCGGCCCATCACCGCCGGTCACGCCCGGATAGGCGCTGGGGCGTGCCTGTTCGTACGGTGCGATAATAGTCACACCGTCCGGCCCCCGCGGGTCCACCCAGTCCTCGCCGCGCTTTGGAACGCCGCCCGGTGAGCGGACGTGCAGTTTCCATTTGCCGCTGCGGACGGTCATCAGGTTCGTGCCCTGCATCGCGAACAGCGCCTCGTGCGGGCTTTTGGCACGGGCGGAGGTCAACAGTGGCCAAATGTCTTTGCCGTCGATAACACGGTCTCCGGGCATATCGACACCTGCAGCTTTGAGGATGGTGGGGAAGACGTCAATCGTTCCAGACAGCGAGTCGTTGACGAGACCGGCAGGGATCTTCCCCGGCCAACGGGCAATCATCGGCACACGGAGACCGCCCTCCCACGTCCGCCCTTTCATACCACGAAGCCCACCTGTGCTGCCGCCGTACCACGGCCCGTTGTCTGATGTGAACAGCACCAATGTATTACTATCAAGCCCCAGTTGCTTAATCTTGTCAAGAATCTGTCCAACCGACCAGTCCAGCTCGCGGATTACATCAGCGTAGAGGTCATCGCGCGTATCCGGCGTGTAGAAATCCTCAGAGGCAGCCAGTGGTTTGTGTGGCATCGCGTGCGGCAGGTAGAGGAAGAAGGGACGCTTGCGTCTGGAGCTGCGCTCGATGAATTTTAGAGCCCTCTGCGTGTAGCGTTTGGTCAGCGTTGCCTGTATAACAGGGTACTCGATGACCTTCTCATTTTCGACGAGCTGTACCGGGCGCATGTCGTTTGAGTAGAGGATACCGTAGTACTCGTCGAAGCCCTGGCGGCGGGGTAAGTATTGGAGCGTGTGGCCGAGGTGCCACTTACCGATGCAGATACTGGCGTAGCCGGCGTCCTTGAGCGCTTCGGCAATGGTAATCTCGGAGTCAGGCAGGCCGACATCGTTGATGCCCGCGTCGGGCGCAGGATTAAACACAACACCGTTCTGGAAAGGGTATCGACCGGTTAGAATTGTCGCCCGCGACGGGGCGCAATAAGGCGTGGGCACATAAAAGTTGGTCAGCTTAACACCCTCGGCGGCCATTCGGTCGAGATTGGGCGTCTCGAAGGGCTCGTCTCGGCGAAGGCTTTCCGAGCCGTAGCGGGGCGACACCTTCACCCCGACCCCTGCCGCAGGGGCGGGGTTCAGACCAAAACCGGAGATGTCTCCGTAGCCCAAGTCGTCAGCGAAAATGAGTATAAAGTTTGGCTTTTTACCTGTACTACCCTGCCCTGCGGAGCCGGGCAGCATCATCCCTGCAATGCCTGCACCTATCAATCCCAAAAAGTCACGACGGTTTAAGTTTTTATTCATAGTTTAATCTCTTTTACACTTTATTGTTCTCAATTGACGTCTCATATTTAGCGAGAATTGCCCGACACGCTCCTTAGAGAGGCACGCCCGAAGTTGCGCTCGCTTGTTTGTTACACCTCCAGAGTTGATTTCCCTTTCGGCAAGTCAAAGCAAACCATGGTGTTCTGACCATCCGCGTACCACGTTCCACTTTCCATCTGTAGCAGCCCCTTTGCGCGCCGCAATTGAACAGGACGCCCATTGACGGTCAGCCTGGGGGCATTTGGCGAATTGGTCTTAATTCGCACGGTAAACTGCGTTGTGGCAAACGGGGCGTTGAACGTTACGCGGGGGCCTTGTTTGTCGACCTGCGTTAGTTTCCTGGCAGCCCAATAACGGGCGATGCCGCTAAGTTTCATCCAGAGCAGATTGTCATACCGGGCGTGAATCCGCCGGACCACCTCCTGGAAAATTTTAAAGCCCAGTTCCTCGCCGTTGTAATAGATGCCCGGCCAATGGCAAACGAGCACCGCCGGCTCACCCTTGTCGATGACTTTCGGCAGCCGGCCGCCTTTGAGGTCTTTGGTAATGAATCGGTCGACCGAACCAAGTGTCAGTCCGTCCCAGCCGCCGAACCAGTCCCCCGTGCAGCCGATAATGGACACAACGCACTTCGGATTGGACCCCGTTAGGCCGGAGGCATACTCGACACGCGGCGCGACACTCCTATCGTCTGTATATAGGTGCCGGAAATAGTGGGGAATTTCCGCCTTGAACACGTCACGGCACGATTCAAGCGTCGCCTGGGCAAGCTCGCCCAATACACGGTTTCCGAAACCGCCTGGAGTCGTAATGCCCTCACAGTCCAAACCAACGTTTTTGAGAATCCGCAAAGCATAGCTCATATAATCGGCTAACTCATCGACCGACTTGCCGTCAGTCCATCTCCAGTTCTCCATGAATCGCTGACTTCTCTCGGGATAGGGACGCCCTGTCTTCGTGTTGATGACCCAGGTGTGGGTGACCATTTCAGGATGAATGTCCCAATCCGGTATCATGAAGTCGCGTACCAACTTGATGCTCTCATCGAGCTCTTTCTTCGACCAGCCGGGTATACCGCGGTCCAGCCAACCCACCAATGCTGGATAAGGCACAATGCTGTATTTGCCCTTCACTTTATGGTCGCGACACCATTGGCCGAACTTGCGTACAAATGCGTCCGGTATCTCACGAGGCAGCTTTCTCCAGTCTTGTTTGTAGCGCTCGGGAAATACTTCGGCAAATTGCGGGATGCCAAAGTGCGCCAGATTCACCAGGCAAGTCGAATCATCGATGATAAAGCTGACCGGCACACGATTCTGTGGGTTGAGCACCGTAACGCCGCTGGTTTGCTCTGGTCGCTCCCCCTTTTGCTGAGCGCTGACAGACGCACCGTGGAAAACAAATTCGGCACCCGCGGTTGCCATCGCCGTTATCTTCAAAAAATCGCGCCGTGTCATTCCTTTTTGTATAGGCATACTCTGTCCTCCTCTGTTTTGGATATTCCAGCTTTTGGGACCCTTCCGCATCTTGCTACCCGGATAAGCAGCTTTCCATCCTTTTCTCCTCAGGAATTTACGGGTTGATGACGCCGGGTGTTGGCTCATTTGCATCCCAGTTGATTACGTCATTGCCGTAAAGGTTCGAGTTAATCCGTGTAAGCGATTTGCCGTTGCCGTCCGCCTCGATGGGCCAGAGGTCAATACCGCCGGGACAATCTTCAGGATGCGAGCCATCGCTGTAATTTACCCTGTCAATGCGGATATACTGGCGTACACCCTGGGCATCGACATCACCGGGCATTGAAAGCTCCACTCTCTCGCCGCTGTTGCGCAGTCGGCCATCGTAAGGGCCGAGAATCCTCTCCGGGGGTAGGGGTACAGACGGATATCGCCACTCAAATGCTGCCGGGTTCTTAACAACCAACAGATACCCATTGGCCGGTATCGTGACTTCGTTAGGGCTGGCAGGGAAAGTAAAGTCAATACCATCAGTGAACTTCCACGGTTCGCCTTTCGCATCCCGGTATAGAGTCACCGGAGAAGCGGTGATGTTGTGCAGCTCGATATATTCATAGTCGTCGTTATTGTACGAGCCGCCGTCGGGCCAGTCCGGATGGTACATAATCTCGTTGATTACTATCGGGCCGACTTTTGGAGGAGCATTGAGTTCCCACGGTGTGTTGTGGTCCATCGCCACAAAGTTAAAATTACCGGTACTACTCTTGAAGTAACGGCCGAATGATATGTTGGATTCCGAAGCGCCGAAATCTTCCACCTCGCGGTAGCCCGTCAGTATATCACCCTCAGCCGAGGACA
>JAUWBI010000058.1 GCA_030601745.1 Phycisphaerae bacterium | reverse complement strand
AAAGACAATCGACGAAGCTGCAAAAGTGACCAATAAAGACATCGCAAATTATCTTGGCGGCCTGCCGGAACAGAAAATGCACTGCTCGGTTATGGGAAGAGAGGCACTTGAGGCCGCAATTGAAAATTACCGAACCGGCGGCAAAAAAAAGCACGAGCTTGAAGGCAGAGTCGTATGTAACTGCTTCGGCGTCACCGAAAATGAAATCGAGAGGGTAATACGCGAAAACAATCTGACAACAGTCGAAGATGTAACGAATTACTGCAAGGCCGGAGGCGGCTGCGGCGGCTGCAAGGGCGAAATCGAAAAAATATTAGAAAGCTTGCAGGCAGATAAAGCAAAAGAAATACCCCCTAAGCCACCGGCCAAAGCCCCCAAACTTACCAATATTCAAAAAATACAGTTAATTCAGCAGACAATCAATGAGCAAATTCGCCCCACACTGCGGGCCGACGGCGGCGATATTGAGCTGATTGACGTTGAAGGTGATAAAGTTATCGTTGCCTTCAGAGGTATGTGTGCCCGGTGTAAATTGGCCGAGTTCACAATGAAGGACGTGGTCGAAGCCAAACTGAGAGAATTCGTCTCTGGTGAGCTTTTCGTTGAGGAAGACAAGGAGTCCGCGCAACAGCCACACAACCATAGGGCATAAGCGAAAGGAAAAGTAGTTTAGCCGCCGCCGGCACGGCGACGCAATACGCAATACGCAATATGATATACGATGATATACGAGAAATGAAGACCATATATTTTGACAACAATGCCACGACAAAAGTAGCTGAGCAAGTGCTCAAGGAGATGAGGCCGTTGTTCTGCGAGCTTTACGGCAATCCTTCCAGTATGCACACGTTCGGCGGACAAATCGGCCGCAAAATCCGCCACGCCCGCCAGCAGGTGGCCGACTTGCTCGGCTGCGACCCCACCGAAATCGTATTTACAAGCTGCGGCACCGAGAGTGACAACGCCGCTATCAAAGGCACCTTGGCTGCCGTACCCAATAAGCGCAAGATTATAACTTCCAGAGTTGAGCATCCGGCTGTATTAACAGTCTGCCGCGAGCTGCAAAATCACGGCTACACAGTTGTAGAGCTGGGAGTGGACAGGAAGGGTCAGCTCGACATAGCGGAGCTGGAAGAACAAATCGACGATGATACCGCCCTCGTTACGATAATGTATGCAAACAATGAGACCGGCGTCGTATTCCCCATTGACAGAATCGCCGAATTAGTTACCGGCAGGGGGGTCGTGTTTCACACCGACGCAGTGCAGGCGATTGGCAAGATACCACTGGACCTCTCGAAAAGCAATATTGATTTGCTCAGTCTCTCCGGCCATAAGCTCCACGGGCCGAAGGGCGTAGGTGTTCTGTACGTCAGGAAAGGGACACGATTCTCACCGTTTATGTTAGGCGGCCATCAGGAAGCCGGAAGAAGGGCTGGCACAGAAAATGTCCCCGGAATCGTCGGCCTGGGCAAAGCCTGTGAATTGGCCGCGAAGAACATCGAGCAGGAAAACGGCAGAGTCAAGTACCTGCGTGACAAACTTGAGAAGGCAATATTAGAAAAGTGTCCCGGCTCTCAGCTCAACGGCGACAAGGATAATCGCTTGCCCAATACAACTAATATCAGCTTCGAGTACATCGAAGGCGAATCCATTCTGCTTATGCTCGACAAATACGGCATCTGCGCCAGCAGCGGCTCCGCCTGTACGTCCGGCTCACTCGAGCCAAGCCACGTATTGCGGGCAATGGGCGTACCCTTCACCGCCGCCCACGGCTCAATCCGATTCAGTTTAAGCCGGTACAACACCGAAGAGGAGGTCGATTACACAATCGAAAAAATACCCGAAATCATCAACCGCCTCCGCGAACTCTCACCTTTTGTAACAAAATAAGCTGCAGCTTTTACACTTGCACATACTGGTCTGGACCCGCATAATCAAGAAGAGATTGACAGGTGAACATAATGAAATATCCATTGAGGCTGTTCTGCATAGGTTTTTTTATTGCCGTTGTTGTGATCCTGGCCACTCTATGGGTCAACATGCGTCATAGCCCTCCCGGCGGTGCAGAGACCGTCCATATTCCTGCTTGGCTCAGAGGTTCCCATACATTATATGGTGGAGCTATTGGGGGAATTATTTTACAAACTTGTTGTTTCGTGTTTGCTTTGTGTTCCTACTTCAAGCAGATTAAGAAAACACGATATAAACTTTTTCTCATCCTAACTTGGGTTGTCTTGCTCGTTGTTTCATTGGTAATCTGGTCAATGGGGTGCTTTTTAGTATGGGCATCTTGGATGGTCTAAATCACGGGATTTATCAAATTCAATGGAGAGACCTTAATGCCGAAGGCCGAATCGAACCCTCACCCTTCTTATCGCTCTTGGTCATTCCTGCGGAGGCAGGAATCCATCTTTTCTCTCTGTTCTCTATGACCTCTGTGGCCATTTTTCTCTTAGTGTCTTGGTGTCTTTGTGGCAAAATTTTTCCTCCGCGCTCTCAGCGTGCTCTGCGGTTAAACTTTTGTGCTTCTTTTACGCAATACGATATACGCACGACGCATCACGAAAAAAACTGCCGAAGGTGGGAGTCGAACCCACACCCTGTCGCCAGGACGGGATTTTGAGTCCCGCGCGTCTGCCAGTTCCGCCACTTCGGCCAATTCAATTGACTATCTATTATTTTAATATTGAATTATAAATAGTCAATATCGAATATCCACCGTCCGTTTGCCGAAATCATTTAGCCACGCCTGCTTTCATTATTTCAGGGCACAGAATAGCGGAAAACAAATCAAAAAATCAAAATGAAAAACTAAAAACTCTCTGCGTCCTCCGCGGTCTCTGCGGTTAATTTAGTAATCCAGAAAGACAATATCTTCCGGTATCGCCACGACGTCACGGTGTTTTGGGCCGAGGATTTTGCGAATTTCAGAACTGTGCTTGCCCGCAAGGGCTTTTAGTTGAGAGCTGCTTAAATTTGTAACGGCCTTGGCGTTATCGTTGAGCATAACCACCGCCCCGGCCTCGAATATGCCTTTCACAGAAATTACACCGCTGGGCAGAAGACTTTTGTGGGCTCTTAAAGCCCGCATTGCACCTTCGTCGATAAATATTGTCCCACCGGCGGCACTGTTGAGAATCCACCTCGAACGGTTACTTAGCTTTCGCTTCGGCATAAAGACCGTGCCGATTTCCTCGCCGGCGATAATCCTGCCGATGACATTTTTCAATCTGCCGTTGGCCAAAACTATTCGACAGCCGGCGTTCGAGGCAATCTTTGCCGCTTCGATTTTCGTTTTCATTCCGCCGGTCGCATATTCGGTGCCTCTGCCGCCGGCGCTTCGCATAATCTCTTCCGTTATCTCATAGACGGTGTGTATTGGCCTGGCGTCGGCAAACTTGCGCGGGTTCTTATCGTAAAGAGCGTCGATATCGCTGAGCATAATCAGCAAATCGGCGTCGATCTTACTGGCGACCAGGGCACTCAATTTATCGTTATCGCCGAAGGTCGAGCCGATTTCATCGGTGCTCACACTGTCGTTCTCATTCAGGACAGGGACAACTGACAATTTTAGCAGTGTCTCGATGGAATTGCGAAGGTTCAGGTAAGTTTTTCTGTTGTTGAGCACCTCGGTGGTGAGTAAAACCTGGGCGACGGTAACACCATAGCGCAGAAATGATTTTCGCCACTCTGCCATCAGGAGCGGCTGCCCGATAGCTGCGCACGCCTGCCGCATCTTTATATCTTTTATTTTGCCTGCCACCGCCCCCATACCTGATACCCTGTTCTCCTGATACCCACTACCTGATGCCCTGGTATCCTGATAACCTGATAACTGCCCAGCCCCCATACCGATGGCGCCGGAACTGACGATGACAACCTGCCTGTTTGTCGCTAATAGGGAGCTTATCTGCCCGGCCATTCGCCGAACATAGCCGGCATCGACCCCGCCGTCTTTCGTCAGCGTATTCGTCCCGATTTTTACAACTATTCTTTTGGCCTTACTAAAATCCCGCATCGTAACTGCCCTCATTGATTAACTCACGGTAACCAGATATTAAGATATTATTTGGGATTCTTCAATAGTAATTGTCATCCTGAGCGGAGTCGAGGAATCTATTTTGCTTGCCCCGCACGAAATAGGCTCTTGCCGCCGTGTCCCGCACGAATTGAGTGCTAACTCACGTCTAATTAGTGCGGGGTAATTTGGTGCGGGGTCATTCCTGCGAAGGCAGGAATCCATTTTGTTGTCATTTCGAGCGGAGCCCCCGTGCTTCCTCGCGAAAGCACGGGGGCGAAGTCGAGAAATCTATTAGAAGCGTCATTGCGAGCGAAGCGCGGCAATCTCAACCCTCAATCGTAAATCGTAAATATCGAAGTTCCGGCGCCGTGTGGCGGAGTAAATTGAAATGTCATTCCGAGCGCAGCCGAGGAATCTATTAAAAATGTCATTCCGCACTTGATGCGGAATCTACCCGCCACAACTAAATACTAACGACTAAATACTATCAAATAATTCGCCGCCTTCCTTCACGAGATACGCTTCACGAGATACGCTTCACGAGATACGCTTCACGAGATACGACATACGAAAACATCATGGTGAGTTTGCCGCCATCAAATCTTCCGAAATCAAAATAACTGAATGTCCTTATTTTGCCATGCCTACAGCTCAACCACGCCAGCTACCATTTTCCAACAGAAAGCAATATCTGATTGCTGACGCCTGAATGGTGTCCCTAAGCTGATGGTCAGTATACAGTCTCTGCGGATCCTCTCCCCATTAGCCAATCTACTCAAAAAAATAGGATCGGTAAGTTTTAATTCCAAACACTGCTTACGACCATACGAAAACGACACGCACCACTTCCCCTAAGGATTTCGATAGAAACAAACGCTTTTACTATGGATTAATTGTAAGGACTTCCATTTGCATTTGGGTTTTTTTGAAAATTTATCCGGTGGAACACGATCCTTGTGGTTATGAAGTATGACATTGTCATCCTCGCAATATTTCAATATACCTTTTGGTTTCAACCGACCAATTCTCTTCCACCTTCCTCTTTTCAACAATCTGTTCTCCGGTTGGCAGCCTTCATCTGGTCCATGGTCTTCCACTGGAATCTCAAGGACATCCAAAATTTCAGGCTCTCTACCATCAATTATTCTCTGACTTGTGATTGCTCTATTAATGTTATTAGGAACGGGCCGAATCCATTGATTTGTATTGATGTCGATTCCTGCAATACAGCGTCCGCCAGGTTTGTAAGAATTCGCTAAACATGCAATCCGTGACATATTTATCCCCCTTACAAGTGATGGATAAGAACGTCCCTCCAGTGATCTTGGAGATATTCAACAACAAGTCTTCGGTGGCATTTTTCGGGTGTGGCTTCACTACACAAAAAACAAGCGTTGTTTATCTGTTCGCGTGTTACAAGATTTTCAATTTGGCGTTCAGTTATCAATTCACGAAATTGCCGTTCGTACTCACCCCAGTCAATTTCTTTCTTTTTGTATGCGTCGAGAATACTTTTTGTTGGTGCAAACTCCGGCTTGTGAATATATTCTATCTTACCAATTTCTTTGAGGAAGTATTCGATGTCTTGCTTTTTTGTGAATCCAGCCAGTTGTGACACATTATTCAGACGTATATCAATTACCCTTTTTACTCCGGCATCTTTCAATTTTGTGAAGAACTCACAAGCGTTCTTTCTGGCGAAGCCAATAGTAAATATGTTTATCTTTATTTTGTCATTTTGCCCGCTCATATACCTTTCCTGGCTCCTCTGATCTATGAGAGATGTTTTGCGATTGTTGGTCATACGCTTTCTCAACTAAGTCAGACTCCTTTTTTTCCGGTTCAAAAAGTGTCGGTTCAATTTTGAACATCTTAACCAGTCTTCGTTCGGTATCGTGATGATCCTCAATTCTTCCGTCTTCCAAAATGTGTTTAATGGAAAGCTTATGGTCTTTAAGGTTTCTGCATATAAGGACAGTTCTGTGACATTCCAAAGGTTCCTTCTCTGTGCACATTAAGACAATATGATGTTTCTCAACACCCTCAAGCAAACGCTGAAGTCCATCTTTGAATCCCTTGCTCTTGGCAATCCATTTGAAGTCTACACAACCGCCTTCGTAACATTCAGGTTCATCTGGACGAGCGCCTAATTCTTTTCCCAAAAACATATATTGAATATTGACCGCTTGAAGAGCAGCAGAAACAACATTTTTGTCGAATTGAGAGCAGTACCGGCTGTAAGGAACCGAACGAACGTCTACGACCACGTTAATTTTATGACGCTTGAGTAAAGCAATAAAATGGCTTATCGTATGATTAGAATGTCCAATTGTATACAAGATGTTATGTTTTGTTTCACTCATTTAGTAGGCTATAAAATACCCCAAATCCTAATTGCCGTCAAGGCAATTTCGTATCTCGTATTTTGTGAAGCGTATCTCGGATAAGGCAATTCAGTTTTTAGTTATTTCGAGGAAGCTTTGAGCTGACAGGTGCGTTTAACTTTCAGGCCGCAGAATAGCGGAAAGTGCAATTGCTGTCAAGAGCAATTTCGTATCTCGTATTGCGTAGACCGCCTGTAAAACCGCCGGCTAATCACCAATCACTAATCACTAATCACTATTTTTTTATGCGTAAATTTTCTTGCGTCCGGGCCGGAATAATCAGCCACAATTTGGCCGGTGCCCATCAGCTTCCATTTGTAAATCACCAGCCCTTCAAGACCTACCGGCCCGCGGGCGTGAATCTTATTCGTGCTTATGCCTACTTCGGCCCCGAGGCCGTAGCGGTAGCCGTCGCTAAACCGCGTGCTGCAGTTCCAGAACACATTCCCGGAATCCACTAATTCCATAAATTTGTCCGCCTTATCCTTATCGGCGGTAACGATAGTGTCGGTATGGCCGGAGCCATATTTGTTTATATGCTCGATTGCCTCATCCAGCCCGGCCACAACTTTTATCGAAAGGATGTAATCCAGATACTCGGCCGACCAATCCTCCTCGCTGGCTGGCTTTACCTCTATTATTGACGCCGTCTTCTCACAGCCGCGCAGCTCCACGCCCTTTTGCTCTAATGCGGTTTTGACCTTCGGCAAGAACGCCTCAGCGATTTTTTCATCGACCAGCATAGTTTCGGCTGCATTACAAACCGCAACGTACTGACACTTCGAGTCAACCGCGATATTTACAGCCATATCCAGGTCAGCATCGCCGTCAATATAGACGTGGCATATTCCCTCAGCATGGCCGAGAACGGCTATATTGGTATTGTCCATAATATAGCGGACAAAATCATTCGAGCCGCGGGGGATGACCAAATCAATATATTCATCAAGTGCCAGCATTTCTGCGACGTCCTGACGCGTTTCCAATAGCTGAATCCATCCTTCGGGCAGTCCAGCCATTTGGCCGGCTTGAGTAATAACCTCTGCCAGAATCCTGTTGGTGTGCTGTGCTTCGCTTCCTCCTTTTAACAGGACGGCATTGCCGCTTTTCAGGCAAAGCGTTGAGATTTGCACAAGTGCGTCCGGCCGGGATTCAAAAACAACGCCGATAACGCCGATCGGACAACTGACTTTGTAAAGTTCAAGGCCGTCGTCAAGCTCGGTAGCGGTGATTGTTTTGCCCACAGGGTCATCGAGTTTGATTAAGCTGTCGATGCCGGCAACCACATCGGCTATCTTGTTTTCATCGAACTTTAGCCGTTTTAGCAAAGGTGCGGACAGATTATTCTTTTCAGCGGCGGTTAAGTCCTTTTTGTTGGCTGAGACTATTTTCTCGCTGCGTTGTTTCAGGGCTTTGGCAATCTCGGCTAATGCCTTATTTTTCACATCAGTTTTGACCGCTGCCAGCCGGATTGAGGCGGATTTGGCTGATGCAGCTATTTTGGCAATACTCATTTTAGTTTCCTATTGACTATTTACAATTGACTATTGATTTTTTATAATAACCGGTGAATTGTCGAATTATAAACAATGAGTAATCAATAATCAATTGTAATTGCGGGTGTAGCATAGTGGCTAATGCACCGGCCTTCCAAGCCGGCTACGAGGGTTCGATCCCCTTCACCCGCTTTCGGCCGTAAAGGCCTTTAAGGCAAATATTAGGGTTAAGAAATGAAAAAATTAGTGGTTTTACTTCTGTTTTTGTTTTTTGCCGGATGTAACTCTGTGGCACAGTTGGAAAAGCAGTGGCTTGGCAGAAACAAGAGTGCATTAATCGCTATGAGAGGCACTCCAGAGGAAGTAACGAGCGATGGTTTTGGGGGCGAAATTTATACATATGTCAAAATCCACTATTCTACATATCCTGAAGGATTCGGGTATCCTTCAGGCGAACCATTTTATCGTTATCCGGGAGACTATGGTTATCATCCTCTATGGGTAGCTACCAGTTCGAGTAAAACCATGTTCTGGATAGACCCTTATGATAAGATTTACAGAGTGAGACTGTCGGTTTCACTAAATCATAACTAAGCTTCACCCGCTTTTTCTGTAACCGCTTTTGAGGCGGAGCTCTAAAATCCTTGTGTTCGGGGGGGGTGTCCGGCTGCGGCAGGGGGAAATCAGTTTTGAGTTTTTAGTGGTTAGTTTTGAGTTGAAGGGATTGCCACGGCCTGCGGAGCAGGGCTCGCAATGACGGCAAAGGAATATCCAATATCGAACAAGGAATATCGAATGACGAAGTGGAAAGACAGAGGACAGATGACGGAGGACGGATTGCGTCGCCGTGCCGGCGACGGCTAAACGACCCCGGAATAAATTGCGGGGGTAAATGTTTTTGGATTCCTGTCTGCGGAGAAATCACAACGCAGAATAGAATTCCGAAAGAAATTTGGGGCTCAATATTGCTGGCAAATGGGGATTGCCAGATTTGCGTAAGTGCCTGTCTAAACGTGGATTAGGGCATTCTTGAGCAGGTCCTATAATAAAATTTTCAAAAATTTTTAAAAAAAATGGTTTTGTGTATTGACTTGGTGGTGAGAAGTGGTAAGATTTCCCACTATTGATATAATAAGTGGGATAAATACCATGCTTTTATTAACAGGTGAATATCAGCACGTAGTCGATGGGAAAAGCAGAGTTCTCATTTCAAACAAGTTGAGAAGTCAAATCGATGCCGATGAGCACGGCAGCAATTTCTATCTTGTCCTCGGCGCCAACGGCATACTTTGTTTGTACCCTGAAAAATATTTCGAGCAAGTAGTCCTTGCGGTTGCACCCAGGACAACTGCACCTGATGAGGCGGTGGCGTTCGAGCGAATAAGCTTTGCCCTGGCCAGTAAGGTCGAGCTGGACGCCCAGGGGCGATTGCTCTTGAATGAAAGATTGCGAAAAAGAGCGGGGTTGAAAGACCATATTACGTTAGTTGGCGTCAGAGACCATATCGAGCTGTGGAACAGAGAAAACTGGGAACAATATCTCGCAGACCATATGGCCCAATACCAGAAACAGATGTCGCAGGCACGGCAGGTTGTCTTGCAAGAGCAGAACGAAGAACTTTAACTTTCGGAGTGGAGGCAAAATGATTGAAAGCGATTCGAACCATTGTCAGATTGTAAGAGACAGTATCGTTGGTAAAAGAGCGGTTGACGAACAAAGCTTTGCCTCGCTGACAATTCTTGCCGAACGGCTGGAACGGTTGAAAAATCTCGACAAGATTTTTGGCAGCGTTGAATTTTCAGCCGCCGTTAAGAGGCTGGCAAGGCAAAAAAACGCGCAGATAGCGCTTAACGTATAGTGAATCGTCCGGCGAGAAACGAGATACGGAATACGAAATACGAGAATGGTTCGGTTGTAGAACATATTCCGGTTCTTGCGGAAACGTTAGCCGAACAGATAAACTTACCGCTGGATGGGGTAATGGTCGATGCGACCATAGGACAAGGAGGTCATAGTTTCCTGTTCGGAAGAACCCTGGGCCCTGAGGGAGTAATCATTGGGTTTGACATCGATAAAAATGCTGTCCGAAGGGCCCATTTTAGATTAAAGGACCTTGCCTGCAGGGTTATTTTAGTTTGTGCTAATTTCTCTCAAATCAGCGAGCATGTCCACAAGGAGGGGATAGAAAAGGTTGATTTTATATTAGCGGATTTGGGCGTCTGCTCGGCACATTTGGCTGATGTCAGGATGGGGCTTAGCTTCCAGACGGATATGCCGCTGGATATGAGAATTGACAAAAGATTAAAGACCACCGCTGCCGATATAGTTAATAAAGTGGACGAAGAATCGCTGGCTGATTTGATTTATAAGTTTGGTGAGGACAGAGGCGCCCGGCGGATTGCGCGGTATATCGTTCGGGAGCGCCGGGGCCGTCCGATAACCACAACCGGCCAACTGGCAGCGATAGTCTGCAGGGCACTGGGACGGCCGGGGCGAAAACGAAAGAGCAGGATACACCCGGCAACCAGGACTTTTCAGGCGCTGAGAATCGCAGTCAATAACGAGCTGGAGAATTTGGGCAAACTGCTTGCTTCAGCGCCGGAGCTGCTGAGCAAAAATGGCCGCATAGCTGTTATTAGCTTTCACAGCCTGGAAGATAGATTGGTTAAGAACAATTTTAAGCAAAATGAAAGCGAGAACATTTACAAGATTATAACAAAGAAGCCGATTGTGCCGACACGAAAAGAAATTGCTGATAATCGTCGAGCAAGGAGCGCAAAGTTGAGGGTCGCACAAAAAATATAGCGGATTAGTTAATTAGTGAATTAGTTAATTGAGGATTCCTGACTCAGCAATTGACCAAGGTTCTCTGCGAGCTCGGCGGTAAAAAATAAAAAGCAAAAAGTGAAAATGGAGTTTCATTATGACTTCCGACGCCAAAATTGGATTACTGTTAGGTCTGGTCTTTATATTTATAATTGCATTTTTAATCAATGGGCTGCCGAGCTTTAATGGCAGAAACAATAGCGAGCTGACTACCAATGTGGTTGGTTTGCAGAATAATCCGCCGGGTCTTGCAGCCAGGGAGCGTAAAATCCAGGAGATTTTCAATCCTGTAGAGCCGGTTGAAAAACGGCCTCTTGACGAATCTCGAAGCCCCTCGGTTTCCGAACAGGATATTCGCTCCGTAACCCCATTGCCAAAGAACACTCCGATTGTGAAAACTACTGACGAAGTCAAGCCGAGCAAACCGGCTCTGCCGAAATTTTATGTTGTCGTCGATGGCGATAACCTGTCGGTTATAGCCAAGAAGTTTTATGGTGATGAGGAGGGTAACAGAATGATAAACGTTACGAGGATATTTCAGGCCAATCGCAAGCTGTTGGGGTCGCCTGATGAAATTTATGTCGGGCAAAAACTTATCATACCGCCGCTTGCGGCTTCGGCGCCGGATAATAACAAAACTGAGAACGTCTTTTCAGCTACAATCTTTGAGAAGGTTAAATCTATTGGTGAAAGATATCTTTCGCCTGGTGGCCGCAAAGCCAAGCAAGGCAAGCAGTATGTTGTGCGGGAAGGTGATAGTTTATGGAAAATTGCTGCCGAGCGGCTTGGAGATGGCAGCCGGTACACCGAAATAGCAAAACTAAATGCTGATATTTTAGACGACGAGGACACTCTTTCCATTGGGATGCGTTTGAGAATGCCGGCCCGAAAATAGTTAATTAGTTAATTAGTTGATTAGTTAATTGGTCATTCCTCAATCGCCAATTTGCTACTCACCAGTTACCGTTTCGTACTTTGGATTTAGCTACCGCCAGTTTCGCTGTCGAAATTGGATATTCGAGTTTATCCATTATGAGATTGCGGTTTCGTTTTGTTTTTGTTGTTTTTTATTTTACGGCTGTTTTGATTTTTGCTGTTTATCTACGTAGTGCCAACAATCGCATTTTCAACAAGCTTTGTGCCATCGATAACGAACAAGAGCGCTTAGAACAACAGCTTCGGCAGAAACAGCTACAGTTGGAGAATTTAATAAATCCCGCCGCCGTCTCGCAACGTCTTAACGGTAGTGAATAGTCGTTAGTGAATAGTATTTGGTAGAGGATAACGCCCAACTGACGACTAAACATTGACAATCGAATACTAACGACTAAAGATTGAAAAGCGTTCGGATTATCATTTTCTTGTTTGTCCTTTTGATTGTGACATTTTTGTCACTGGCGGGGCGGTGCTTTTATCTACAGCTTCTCAAGAACGACCATTATCTTAATAGAAAGCAGCTGTGGGGGAGGGTTACACAGAAGCCTCAGCGTGGTGTGATTCTCGATTGTCGGGGGAGGATGTTAGCTGCAAGCAGTAGAATCCGAACCATTTTTGCCGAGCCGCGAGTTATAAAGGACCCCAAAAGCACATCCACCAAACTTGCGTCAATACTGGATATGGGTGCACACGAAATCTGTAAGCTTATTATGGAGAGCAAAAATCCGGGCTTTGCAAAAATCAAGGTCGGTGCCGGGTTGGAGCAGTGCAGTGCCGCCGGGGAAATCTACGGCATCGGCATCCAATCCGATTGGCAAAGACATTATCCAATGAGGCACCTGGCGGCGCATATTGTTGGTTTTACAAGTGTTGACAACCGGGGTTTAGGCGGTATTGAATTACAATACGACGAAGAGCTTTGCGGCCTTGGGGCGCAGAACATTTTCTTTGCTGATGCACTTCGTCGGCCTATTCGTCGCTCGTCTCTCGTCGCTCGTCGCTCAAGTGGCGGGTCACGAGTGATGGGTCACGAGCCACGAGATGGTGTCGGCATTATTTTGACGCTTGATGCCAGCATCCAGCAGTTTGCGCGGGCTGAGCTTGTAAAGCAATACGAAAGCTACGAAGCTGAGTCGGCTGTGGCGATTGTGGCTGAGCCAAAGACGGGGGCGATATTGGCGATGGTTTCACTGCCCGATTTTGACCCTCGTGATGCCCGGTCGGCGGAGCCGAATAATCTTCGGAATCGTGCGATTTGCGACCCGTTTGAGCCGGGCAGTGTTCTAAAGCCGATAGTTGCTGCGATTGCAATCGATGCCGGTGCTGTGGGGCGGGATGAAAAAATATTCTGCGAGTACGGGGACTATCGCGGCAGGGGCTTTGGACGAATCGGCGAGTACGGGAATCACAAATTCGGGGACCTGGCGGTGCGTGAGGTTCTTGTCGTATCGAGCAATATAGGAATGGCCAAAATCGGGCAAAAACTCGGCAGAGACAAACTTTATAACGGGCTGAGACTTTTTGGCTTCGGCAAAAAAGTTGGCATCGACCTGCCCGGTGAGGACAAGGGGCTGTTATGGCCTGCGCGGAGGTGGACAGGATACAGCGTAACCCGGATACCTTATGGCCAGGAAATTTCTGTAACCGCGCTTCAACTGGTTCGGGCTTTCTGCATCCTTGCCAACGGCGGTCGGCTGGTTCGCCCTTACGTGGTCAAAGCGATAGTGGGTAACAATGGCGAGATTATCAAGCTGAAACGACCGCCGCCGGCTGTCGGTTACGTTGTTAAGCCGGAAGTTGCTGAATGGATTGTTACCGAGGCGCTGGTCGGCGTAGTTAATGAAGGTACGGGTAAAAAAGTCAGGCTGGAAAAATGGCAGGTGTTCGGCAAAACCGGAACCGCCAATATAGCCAAAAGCGACGAGAGAGGTTATTCGGACAGCGATTATGTTGCCTCGTTTGTAGCAGGAGCGCCGGCGGCGGAGCCAGCCGTGGTGGTCTTAGTTTCAATCTACAAGCCGAACGTCAAACTCGGCAAGGGTTATACCGGCGGAACAGTAGCTGCGCCGGTGGCTGCCGGGATACTCGAAAAAACTCTTAACTACCTCGAAAAACGTCAGGGCCGTTAGAGGTGCATGTTATCTTTGTTGGTAAAAACCTGCTTGTTTTGCTTGTATGGTTATGTCGGTGGAGCCATCCCCAAGCTGCGCTTGAGGCTGCCACCCGGGCGTTACGGTTCCACACGACCAACATCAGGAGATAGGGCAACCACGTGGGGTTGCCCCTACTTGAGGCTGCCACCCGGGCGTTGTGCGTCGTCCGTGATGCGGTTTGCGAAAAATATGCTCAATACGATATAGGAAAAAAATGGCCAGGATAATTTATGGTGTTGCAGGCGAGGGATTTGGACACAGCAGCCGGTCGCACCTGATAGGGCAGAGACTCATTGATGCCGGCCACGATGTGATGTTTGTGGGGTCTAAAAAATCGCTCGTCTATCTGAAACAATATTTCGGCGAGCAGGTGAAAGAAATTTTCGGCCTGTCCTTTGCTTACGAAGATGGGCGGATAGATAAATCGGAGACTCTCAAGAGAAATCTTCTTAATCTTCCCGAAGGCAACAGGCAGAATGAAGAGCTTTTCCGAAAATATTTTGAGCCATTTGAGCCGGAACTGGTGATATCTGATTTTGAGCCCTTTAGCGCGTGGTGGGCCTGGCGAAACAGGGTGCCGTTTATCAGTATTGACCACGAACATATGCTCACGCTTTGTAAGCTGGAACACAGGAGTAAAAACTGGTTTGCACGAATGACCGCCAGCGTGGTAACCGAATGTCACTACGTCGGGGCGGTTGCTTACATTGTTATAAATTTCTTTAAGACGCCTTTGAGGGTTGATTCGGCCATTTTGGCACCGCCTATCGTAAGGCCCATCGTCAGGGCACTTGAGGCCGGAGAAGGCGAACATATCCTTTTGTATTCCACTACCGGCAAAGGCGAGAAGAAGTTGCGAGATATCCTTTATAAATTTGGCGGGCAGAAATTTTATGTTTATGGCTTCGATAAGAGCGCCGAATATAAAAATTGTATTTTTAAGGAGCGTTCGACGGAGGGTTTTCTCGCTGACCTGGCGGGGGCACGGGGGGTGATAGCTTCAGCCGGCTTTTCATTGATAAGCGAGTGTCTGTACCTGAAAAAGAAGATGCTGCTGCTGCCTGTGGCCGGTCAGTATGAGCAGATAATTAACGGACATTACATAGAAAAGCTCGGCCTGGGGATTTCGTCTGAAAAACTCGATGAAGGAGTTTTGAAGAGGTTCCTCGAGGAGTTAGATAAGCCAATGCCGAGTGACGAAAGGATTCTCTGGCCTGACAATGACAAATTCTTCGGGATACTTCAGGACGTCTTAAACAAGCTGCATAAGCCGATTAGTATAGCACTTTCTTGAGCTGCGCGTTGGTAATATAAGGATTTTCACTACTTTAGTCGAGGTTCTGCCTTTTCGGTTTCCTGTACCTACCACTTGAGGTCTTTCAGGTTCTTTGTTTTAACCCATTCCACGTGCGAATCGATGAACAGGATATTGCATCCTTCTCCGTTGTGGTTTTCGGTGGTCAGGATTTCAGGCCCGCCGGACTGGTTCCAGCCGGGGGACGTCTCAAACAGTAACACCATATCAGGCGGGGCATCTGCGCCGAATTGTTCTATATTCTTGTTCATAGCGTAATTGCAGGGCCCTTCAGGCGTGCTTGGACATCTGAGTGAGTTTTTGGTTATCTCGGCGTGCTCAAGTAGTAAATCGCACCATCTATCCGCTGCGGGATATTGATTATTCTCTTCAGCATACATCGTCATCACGATGCCAATCTGTCGCAAATTCGTGCCACAAACCTGTCGGAAGGCTATTTGTCTCGCTCTGGCCAGTGCGGGCATCATAATTCCCATCAATAACGCGATAAACGGCAAGAGGACTACCGGTAAAGCAATTCCAGCGATGGCAAGGCCATTGCCTTTTAAACTGCCGGCGCTCCTTGCGATTTTAACCAAAGCAATGATACCTAAAATTATTGCCGGTATCGCGGTAATAAAGCAGGTACAAGGGCTCAGAATCGCAAGGACAAGCGAAGTGATAGCCAGTCCGCTTGTTCTGGCATCCGGGCTTGGCGCCTGTGTTGAAGTGCTTGTCAGAACCGCACTACAGGAGCGGCACAATTGGGCGCCGTCTGGATTTTCTGTTCCGCATTTTGGACATTTCATTTCAATTCTCCTTTCGACCCCTGCTGTTGCAGGGGCAAGTTTGTCCCTGCGGAGGCGTGGATTTAGCAAATGTCAAGGTTTCACAACACGCTTATAATAATAGGTTATTGACGGGGATTTGCCAGAACAATTTTTGCTGCTGCATTTTTTCCATAAATCCTATTGTTTTTATTCTGTTGTTGGGCCAGTGTCGCCTATATATCCGGCTTCGATGCAGAACTGGATGATGTCACGGGCTAAAGGGCCTGCATCACTTGAGCCGCGTTGGCCGCCTTCGACGACAACGGCAATTGCAATGCCCCGGCCCGTGGCGTCAGTGGCAAAGCCAGCGAACCAGGCATTTTCCGGCTGTTCCGTTGAGCCGGTTTTGCCATAAACGTTTATACCCTGGCCGACGAGGCCGCTATGGGCAAATTCCTTGTAAGCTGTTCCGCCGGGCTCGTTGACAACGGCACTCATCCCGTTGTGGATTACGTCTAAAGTTTGTTGCGAGATGCCGAGGGCAACCTCGTCGCTCGTCGCTCGTGGCTCGTGGCTCGTATTTTGTGCTTTCTCTGTGTTGGTTTGAGATTGCTTCGCTTCGCTCGCAATGACAAGAGGGAGGCGGCTCGCAATGACGGAATCGATGAAGAGCCGAGGTGGTTTGTACATTCCGGCTCGGGCGATAGCCGCCATTGCATTTGCCACCTGCAGCGGTGTAGCCCGCAGATTGCCCTGGCCTATGCCGAAAAGCCTTCTTTCGCCTGCTTCAAGACGCGGTATCTGCTCAAAGCGTGAGATTTTGCTCTTTGGAATGCTGGTTGAGATTTGCCCTTGTGCTTGTCTAAGGTCTCGATGCTCGATGCTCGTTGCTCGATGCTCGTTGCTCGTTGCATGAAGTGCCGGAGCGAGCGACGAAATGTGGCCGTAGCCGAAGTTGAAGAGCCATTGTTGCAGGACTGACGGGTTGATTCTGTCGGCAAGGCGTGAAAAATAGATGTTGCAACTGCCCTTAATGGCGTTGTGAGCATAATTTTCCCACCTATCGCTATGGCCTGTCTTATATTTATTGTATATCCAGCAGCTCGGCCACTCTCTTGGGGCCTTTTGTGCCGGGCAGGGGATAGTCTCATACGGAGTGATTTTGCCGGATTCGAGCGCGGCGGTAAGAATCAACGGTTTTATAACCGAGCCAGGGGGATACTGTTTATTTATTGCTCGATTACGCAGCGGTTCGTTGGGGTCGTCAGCGAGGTCGTCGTAGTCATACCTGGCACGGTTCAAATCAAAAACCGGCAGTGAAACCAGTGCGAGGATGTCGGCTGTTGTGACATCAATGACAACCGCAGCCGTTGGTGCTTTCCAATTATTCGGGTTGTAATTGCGGTCAGCCAGATATTTTTCTATTCTTTTCTGAAGCTCGATATCCAGTGAAAGCTGCACGTCTTTGCCGAACTGTGGCTCGGTTCGATTTTTCAGTACGCGGTCTATGTCCCAATCTTCTTGCCCACGTTTACCGCGAAGGATGGTTTCACAAACGTACTCGACGCCGTCTTCGCGTCCGCAGAGTTCATCGTCCAGATAGCTTAATAATTTTTCGCCTTCGAAAAGCTTTTTATCGCGTGCTTGTGCCGGGCCGACCCATCCTATTGTTTGAGCGGCAGTCGGGCCGTAAGGATAAAACCTGTGTCCTTTCGGCAGAATTTCAACCCCATCAACGTCCATAAATTCCAGTTGAGCGGTAAAGATATCGTCGTCAGTTTTTAACTCCAGCAGCGGCCAGCTTTTGTCCAAATCGGCGATGTCATCGACTTCGCCGATACGTTCAAGACGTTCGTCTTTTTTGGGGAATTTCTTCTCAAAATCTGCGATTGCCTCCGATAGCGGGACGTCAGTTATATGATTATATTTTTTAAGTATATTCGAATCGGGCTCATTTCGCACCCAGGCCACAAAGGTGCGTAAATTCCAGATTCGGTTGTTTATGCTTTTGATTCTTTGCTCGATGTCCGCCCGTTCGAGACCAAAGTATGTGCACTTGTCAATTATCTGCTGTAAATCTTCAAGTTTGGCCTGGATTTCTTGCTGAACTTTGGTCTTTGCCTTGACCGGGTCATTCTTTCGGGCGGCTCTTAATAGTTTGCTCCGTATGACGCGTTCGTCGGCAAAAGAGATGAGCCGGTAGTTTATATGGAGGTGGAATTGCGGTTCATCGGCGGCCAATACCCTGCCCTTTCTGTCGAGTATTCTACCTCTGATGGTCTTAAGCTGCCGGGAGAGGCCTCTCTGGCGTTTCAGCTCTTCGATTTCATCCTGAAGGGACGAGTCGGGCAGCAGTTGCATTTGTGTCAGGCGGAGCAAGCAGACCAGTAGAAGGGCTGCGCTGAGGATTACAAAAATTTTGATTCGCTTATCGTACATATTTAATCGTTAGTGTTTATCCACTGTTTACTAAATACCATCGGCCATTTACTAAATAATATTCACCAAGCATTGTTTTTTAGTGCCGGCCGAAGCGATGTGTTTTTATACGCATCCACCAGACTGATGGCAAGAATAAAAACGGCCCCACCAGGGCAGAGTATAGCGATGTCCCAAAAACAACAGTATATACATTGGACCCGGTCGGCTGACCCTTAAGATATGTTAAAAAATGGACTACAACGCCGGCCAAAAAACCGGTGATAAATATCGCAGCCGACTGATAAGACATTTTTTTGATAGCAATAACCTGGTGGAGGTATGCCAGGGCTGTGCCGGACAGACCAAAGCTGATTATTTGCGGCCCCATCGCAGGACTAATAATATCAGCAGCAAAACCTATCGTGAAGGAGGTTATGATGACCTCGCTGGTGTTACAGTAGATAGCAAAAAATACTAAAAGGATTAATAACAAATCGGGTTTGATGTTCAAACCTGTAACGGCAATTATATCCAACAGACTGGCTTGCAGCACGGTAACGGTAAGAATAATAACTGCAAACCGGAACCATCGCATTTGATATCCTCAGGTACTGTTACGGATTCATTACGACCACGACTACAATATTTAGTGTTTCTATGTCACAGACGGGTTTTACCGTTATATCCCAGAGCAGGGGTTCATCGCCCCTTTTGTATTGTGCCACTTTTCCTATAATTATCAAGTCATCCAGAAATCCTATCTTTTTGTCGGCATAAACGGCGTCGCCGACCCTTACTTTGTGTTTTGTAGAGAGCATCTGAATTTTAGCTGAATTGTTTCCGGCCCCCTCCATTATCCTGCCTACATTTAATCCCGCTATCCTTACAGCTATTTTGGATGTGGGGTTGGTAACCAGCTTAACCTGAGCCGACCGGAACGAGACATTGGATATCTTTCCGATGATACTGTTGTCGCCCAGGACGAACTGACCCTGTCGGAGGCCGTGTTTTTTGCCGCGGTTGATAATAAGCTCGCTGTGCGATGTGTCGGAGTCTCTAATGACATCGGCTAAAATAAATTTCACGTCTTCTAAAGCGGATCTATCGGGCAGCCCGGACAGTTTTTCGACCTTTTTATGTTCTTGCTCCAGCCATTTCGTAAGGTTGGCAATATGGTTTTCGTACTCTCTGTGGCTGACGGCATCTGTAAGCGGCTGCCGGGTACGTGTGGAAAGTGAAATGTTTCTTCCGATACTTAAAGGCCATTGAAAAATACGAGCGAAAGCGAACTGAAATTTATTTGTGAGATTCTGTGGGGCGAAAAGGAAGATAAACCCGGCTAACATAAACCAGGCAAATAACATTGGTCTGGAGACTCTGATTTGCTTCCTTGCCATAATCGTGGTTCGTGGCTTGTTGTGGTTACGTGTAACGGGTCACGATTCACGAATCATTCCCATCCGTATTCATTGTGGTCCATCGTATCCTTCCACAACTCCAGATTTTCCAGGTAAACGCTGGTACCGCGAGCTACACAGCTGATTGGGTCCTCGACTCTTTCGACCCTCAAGCCGGTTGCGTTTGCCAGTATAGTGTCCATTCCGCGCAGCAGTGACGCCCCACCGCAGATGTGTACGCCGTTGTCGATCAGATCGGCAGCCAATTCGGGCTCGGCCTTTTCCAGCGTTGCCGTGACTGTATCTATGATTGTAGCAATGGGGTCGCGGAGGGCCTCACGGATTTCCTCACTTGTTATAATGATTTTTCTCGGCAGCCCGGAGATGGTGTCTCTTCCGGCCACCTCCATTGTCAGCTCCTCTTCCAGTGGTGCGGCAGAGCCGATTTGTATCTTGACTTTTTCGGCCCTCGCCTCGCCAATAAGCAGGTTGTATGTCTTTTTAAGATGGTTGATTACCGCTTCGTCCATATCGTCGCCCCCGACGCGGATTGATTCAGAGGTGGCGATATCTGCCAGACTCATTATGGCCACTTCGGTGGTTCCGCCCCCGATATCGACAATCATTGATGCGGTAGGGTCTGTGATTGGCAGTTGAGCTCCGATGCCTGCCGCCATTGGCTCATCGACGAGATAGACCTTTCGTGCGCCTGCACGTTCGGCGCTGTCTATGACGGCCCGGCGTTCAACCGCCGTTATTCCGCTCGGGACGGCAATTACCACACGAGGCCTGATCAGGCCGCCCCTGCCGTGTACTTTTCGGATAAAATAGCCCAGCATTGCCTCGGTAATTTCGAAGTCACTGATTACGCCGTCTTTGAGAGGTCTTATTGCAGTAATTGAGCCGGGCGTTTTGCCAAGCATTTCACGCGCAATCAGGCCGACCGCTTCGCCATTGTTCAGAACAATATTGGTCCCTTTGCGAACTGCAACTACAGAGGGTTCGTTGAGAACAATGCCTTTGTCACGGGTACAAACGAGGGTAGTGGAGGTACCGAGGTCAATGCCCATATCCATGCTGAACCAGCCTAAGATTGTGTCCAGTAGCACTTTCGACTCCCTTCTCAATTTTCAATTGACTATTTTTTATAAATAAAGAGCCGAGTTGTCAATAGTCAATTTGCTACGGTATTTCGAAGATTGTGCGGTACTGAAAGTAGCACATGTAGGCAACGAACACTGCTGTGGCCAGCACTACCCCGCACGCCAAGCCAAGAATAACCGTATAAAGGTTATTGGACGGGATTACCTTTCCACCACGAGTCTTCCCATTGGGGCTCATATATCGACCTCACAATGAATAGCGGACAGCATATACGCTATCTTATAAATTAGTAGATATGTAATCACCGGCTTTTGGTTGTTTCTGTATAAGCTCCAGGACACCGACGGCCTCTTCGGCGTCGACGTCTATGATGAGAATAACGCAAATAAACTCATCTCCACGAGTCACGTGGAATTTCATACCTTCCTTGACGCCGTCTGCTGAGCCGATGGATATGCTGGCCATAGAATTTTTCAAATCCACCGCGGTCACCAATCCCTTCAGCTCGATATCTCTGGCGGGAGGCACGACCGGCCGGGCTATGGCTTTTTTCGGTGTGACCGGCACAAGCTCAGCAGCGCGTTTGCCAATCTGCTGTAAATACTTGTCCAATCTGTCTTGCAATTCAGCCTTATCTTCGAGCAGACGCTTTGTTTTTTCATCCAGCATCACTATTATAGCCATTTTCTCTTCTAAACTGGTTGTGAGCTCATTGAGCTCTTTGCGGTCTTTGATTTGTTCAGCCTCAAGTCTGATTTTCTCCGCGAGGGTATTTTTTAATAACTGCGTGTGCTCATCGGTAGTCTCGTAAAAGTCCCTTACTATAGCTGCCCAGCTATTTACTCTTCGAAGGGCATCGTCTTTTTCTGCTTCAACAATCTTGAACTGACTCTGTAATTGCTCAATTTTTATTGTCAGTGAGGCAATTTCGCGATTTAGTTTGTCTTCCAGCCGTTGCTTTTCGCCGATTTTCTCATTCAATTGCTTTGTTAGACCTTTGACATTCTCCTCAAAGGCGTCTCTTTCGTCCTTCAGGTCGTCGTACATCTGTCTGTAATTATCAGCGTTGGCCACGTAAGTTACCACGATGCCGCAGAGGAAGATTGAGGATATCGTCAGCAAAACTATTAAAATTTTTGTAAGTGTACTCAAAACAGGCTCCTTTCACTAACCGGGGCCCCATTTTGCGATAGTCACAGCCCTCAAGACCAACGGCCAACTTTCGTGGTTCGCAAAACGGCAAGCCGCTCGTACTTCAAATCGCATGTTGCCCGTGGGAATTATACACCACGCCCTTTACCTATATTACCATTATATTTTACGCTCTACGCTCCAAAAGGTCAAGTTATTTTTGGTAAATCCTCTAAGCCCCGTCAGGAATCTTTGCTTTTCGTCCCATATTATTCTCCCCCTCGTCGGTTATACACTGAAAAACGGCCATAGCAGCAGCAATACGGACGGATTTTGACTCATCTTTCAGGAGCCTCGGCAGATATTTTATAAGACGTTGTGTGCCGATTCGGCCTATGGCCAGTGCCGTCCTCACATTAACCTGTTCGAGGGCCTTTTTGTCCAGCCCGGCAGCGAGATTTTTCGTAAAAACATCGAGGACTTCGGGCTCTCCGATGGTGTCTTCGAGCATACCAAGCCGTTCGGCTGCGGCGAGGCGAACCTCTAATATGTCATCGTCGAGCATACGAATCAGGGCATGTTTGGCCTCCACCGTTCCGAGTGCCCCCATTGCCCTTATACCGATAACTCTGACGTCAGCGTACTTACTAATCAGCATCGTCCACAGCTTCGGATATATTCGCTCGTCACCGAGCATTGCTATGGCTTCCGCCGTTTGGAATATGACTTTGTCGGACGAATCTGGGCGGCCCAAGGTCCACCACAAGGCCTGTCGAGTCAGGTCGCTTTTGTCGCCGCTTTTGCCCAGCAGTAAAGCTGCGTTGGCTCTGACCGTCTGGTCGTCGCTGACTATCGCGTTGCGAAAAAGTTTAAGACTGTCAGCAGAGCCGAGCTTGCTCAGCGCATAAGCGGCGGCAATTCTGACATTTTCGTTTTCATCTTTCAATAATTGGCTTACCGGGCTTTTCGCAAGGGAGTATTCCAAATCGCCTACGGCCAGGGCAGCCACAAATCTAACCGGCACAAATTCATCTTTTAGCATCCGTCGTACTTTAGGCATCAATTTGATTTGTTTGGTGACTGCGACAGTTTCGGTGGCATTAACCCTGATTAGTGGGTTCTCGTCGGCCAGGCCTTCCCGGACAATTCGAGTTGCTTCGGGCACAAGAGCATCAACGGAAACGGAAGTGGTATCGGGTCGGCTTACAACAATTGTTTGCAGCGGCTCATTACATCCGGAGGCGAATATTGCGTAAGTGATAAGCGCATAAGTTACGATTAGCGTTGCGCACTTTGCTTTTTGTTTTTTAGTGTTTTTAGACTTATTTTTCATTTCTCCATCGCCGCAAAGAAATAACATATTTTTTATTTCGGATAAATCTCGCCGAAAGCGGTACACTGCCCCATTTTGCGATAAGTCGCAAAATGGGAACTCCTATTATGAGCAAAACAAGACAGAGTGCACAACAAAAATCCAGCCATTGCCCGTATTTACTAAAAAAGGTTGTCCTTTTATCTATCGGCATTTGGTCGACGAACCATCCAGCCCTACCCTTCCGGGCCATAGCCTGATGCGGCAAGGTGCCGGCCAGAGACCCGTTTTTTACACGTCCGAGGGTGTCGATGAGGCAGCTTATGCCGGTATTGACGCTTCGCAAAACGGCAAGTCTGTTTTCGACGGCCCTGAAGGTGCAAATAGCTGCGTGCTGAGGAAGCTCTGTGCTCGGC